>JAUNCV010000020.1:9042-17897 GCA_030526445.1 Bacteroidales bacterium
ACATCTGCATCGACCAATATGGGAGTGACTGCCAATATGGAGCTCTTTACGGGTATGCGTCGTCCAAACCAGGTCAAGAGCCAAAAGTATGAACTTATGGCTGCTACTGAAAACTTGGAATTAGCAAAACGTAATATTAGCATTCAGGTAGCAGCTGGTTATTTGCAAGCTCTTTATAGTAAAGGAATTGTCGATGTGGAGCGTAGGCAAGTAGAACTTGACAAAGAGGCTTTGGCGCGTGCAGAGGCTCTATATGAGGCAGGGAAGAAGCCAAAGTCGGAAGTAGCTACAGCCGAAGCACAGGTTGCGGTTAGTGAACTCTCACTAACTGAAGCTATTGGTAACGAAACCATGAGCCGCTTGGATTTGATGCAGTTACTCAATCTTGAGGGCGATGTAACAAACTTCTCGGTAGTTGAGATAGACACAACAAGCTTGGTCGGTGATGTGGCTCCAGCATCGCTTGTGTTTGAGCAAGCAGTGGAAAACCATCCATCGATTATGGGTGCAAAATACAATCTTGAAAGTAGTAAGTATCAGATAGGTGTAGCTAAAAGCCAATATATGCCTAGTGTGTCGCTTAGTGCTTCATATAATAATAGTTACTATCATTTGTATGACTCAGAATTCAAAAATAACAGCTTTGGAAAACAGCTTGATTTGAATGGTAGTGAGTATATTGGAATCAATGTCAGCATTCCCATTTTCAATCGCTTCCAAACTCGTAATAATGTGCGCCAAGCTCGTTTGCAAAAAGAGAGTCGTGAAGTGGCACTGAACGAAGCTAAACAAGATTTGTTGAAAGAAATACAGCAGGCTTATTGGAATGCACGGAAAGCCCGAGACAACTATCATTCTGCACAGAAAGCTCATGCTTCAACCGAACTTGCTTATAGTTATGAAGCAGAACGCTATGCGCAAGGCAAAGGCACTGCATACGATTTGCAACAAGCTAGAACCCGACTTGAAAAGACTGCTCAAGATGAATTGCAAGCACGTTATGAATTTTTAATGAGGGTGAAAATTCTGGAGTTTTACAATGGAGTTCCTATGTAATACTCTTTGATTCTTTAACGATGAAATAATAAAGATGTTTCCCGGATTGCTCGCATAATGAACAACCCGGGATACTATTTTTTTCACCTTTATACTCTTTTATTGCAATAATTTCAATAATTACAATAAAAAAATACGACCTCAACAATATTTTACTATCTTTGTGGGCAAACATTAACAACCAAATTCTAAAACTAACCATACTATGATTTACCAGGAAATTGGCCAGACTGGCATGAAAGTTTCTAATCTATCGTTCGGAGCATCTTCGTTAGGCGGAGTATTTCATGATATTGACGAAGATAAAGCAATAGAAGCTGTGTTTACTGCCATTGAAGGCGGCATGAATTTCATTGATGTTTCTCCATATTACGGACACTATAAGGCTGAGACTGTACTAGGTAAGGCTCTTAAGCAGATTCCACGAGACAAGTACTATCTTTCGACCAAAGTAGGTCGCTATGGTAAAGATGGGGTAAATACATGGGATTACTCTGCGAAACGTGCACAGGATTCGATTTATGAGAGTATGGAGCGACTCAATATTGACTATATTGACCTCATCAATGTTCACGATATCGAGTTCCAGGGCAATTTGCCGGGCGGCCTCGACAAAATTTGCCAGGAAACCTTGCCTGCTCTTTGCGAAATGCGCGACAAGGGAGTGGTAAGCCATGTTGGTATTACTGACCTGCAGCCAGAAAACCTCAAATATGTGATCGAAAATGTGCCAGAGGGAACCGTGGAGAGTGTGCTCTGCTTCTGTCACTATAGCCTCAACGATGAGTTGCTCAACGACTATTTCGACTTCTTTGAGCAGCACAAGATTGGCATCATCAATGCATCGCCACTCTCGATGGGTCTGCTTGGTAGTCGTGGCGTGCCTGCTTGGCATCCTGCTCCTGCAGCATTAGTTGAAGCTTGCAAGAAGGCGGTGGAACATTGCAACGCCAAGGGATATCCTGCCGAGAAACTTGCTATTCAGTACGCTATCAGCAATTCACGTATTGCCACCACCTTGTTCTCTTCTGCCAATCCTGATAATGTGCGCAAGAATTTGTCCTATGCCGCTGAGCCTATTGATTGGGAACTTGTCAAGGAGGTGCAGACCATCATTGGTGACCAAATGCGCGTGCGCTGGCACAATTCGTAAAACAATAACAATTAATCTTCATGATTATTATTGATGCCCACAGCCATTTGTGGGAAAAACAGAATACTACCGTTGATGGGCAGCCAATCTATGCGTTGCCCGACAATGGTTCGCGAAGTATGTTCTTTGGCGAGGTGCGTCAGATGCTGCCTCCTTATATGATCGATGGAAAGAATTCGGCTGAGGTTTTCCTTTCGAACATGGACTTTGCCCAGGTGCATGGCGCTGTTGTGGTGCAGGAGGTGATTGACGGCAACCAGAACCAGTATCTGACCGAGGTGCAGGAGAGATATCCAAACCGATTCTTCTGTATGGGCATGGCTAACGAAGGAACTGCAGAGGAGACCGAACGAATACTGGCCTTGGGCCTGAGGGGTATTGCTATTCCGGGCCATCGCCTGCATGAGCCTCTCACCAAATGGATGCCTATGTTCAAGAAAATGGAGGAGAAGGGAATGATATTAGACCTCTGCTTGCATGAAGACAATCACCAGTTAGGCGAGGTGGAGGAGATTGTGGAGGCTTGTCCCAATCTTAAGATTGCCATTGGGCACTTTGGCATGGTGACTACTCCGGGCTGGCTCGAACAGATACGCTTAGCGCGCCACAAAAATGTGTATGTAGAGAGTGGAGGCATCACTTGGCTCTTCAACAGCGAGTGGTATCCCTATCCTTCGGCCATGAAGGCCATACGTCAAGCTATTGACGAGGTGGGTGTAGAGAAACTGATGTGGGGCTCAGACTATCCTCGCACCATTTCGGTCATCACTTACCGTATGAGCTATGACTTTGTTCTTAAGAGCAATGTTCTCACAGAGGCCGAGAAGCGAGCTTTCTTGGGAGAGAATGCCATGAAATTTTATGGCTTTAGCTTCAAGGAGGAGATGCCTTATATTAAAAGTATGTCGGAATAAGAACCTCGATTCATGGACGAGAGGGTTTATTGAAAACAGATATTCGTAAAAAATCTATCAAATAAAATGAAAGCAGTACAAATTACAGAAGTAGGCAAGCTCGAGGTCGTAAACATTGAGAAGCCGGAATATAAGGCCAACGAGGTGTTGGTCAAACTTAAATATGTAGGTTTTTGTGGTAGCGACTTGAACACTTGGCGTGGCGGCAATGCTTTGGCCAAAATGCCTGTGATTCCTGGTCATGAAGTTGGCGCTGTGATTGAGGCTGTGGGCAAAGAAGTGCCTTCGACCCTCAAGCCTGGCATGACTGTAACTCTCAATCCTTATACCAACTGTGGCAAGTGTGCAAGCTGCCGAAATGGTCGTGTGAATGCGTGCAAAGATAATCAGACCTTGGGTGTGCAGCGTGATGGTGCTATGTGCGAATACATAGCCCTGCCTTGGGAGAAGATTATCCCTGCCGGCAACATGACTCCTCGCAACTGCGCTCTCATCGAGCCTATGAGTGTAGGCTTCCATGCGGTGTCGCGTGGCGAGGTGACTGATATCGATGTGGTCATGGTGATTGGCTGCGGTATGGTGGGCCTCGGTGCAGTGGTTCGTGCCGCACTGCGTGGCGCTACCGTGATTGCTGCTGATATCGACGATGAGAAGCTCGCCCTTGCTAAGCGCCTGGGTGCTACTTACGCCATCAATACCAAGACCGAGGGTGTGCACGAGCGCCTTCAGGAACTCACTCAAGGCTTTGGTCCCGATGTAATCATCGAAGCAGTAGGCAGTCCATTTACCTATCAGATGGCCATCAATGAGGTTGCCTTCACTGGTCGTGTTGTCTGCATTGGTTATGCTAAGACCGAAGTCACTTTCCAGACCAAGTACTTTGTGCAGAAGGAACTGGACATCCGTGGTTCACGCAATGCAATGCCTTCCGACTTCCGTGCCGTAATCCACTACTTGGAGCGAGGCACTTGTCCGATGGACGAGCTTATCACCAAGGTGGTTGAACCTGAGCAGACCGAAGAGGTGATGGAGTGGTGGAATGAGAACCCTGGTAAGGTGTTCCGTATTCTTGTCAAACTTGCCGACTAATTCCAGCCGACTATTGATGAGAAAGGGAAAAATCTATATAGTTTTATCACTTATTCTTCTCAGTTCCTGCGTATCAAGTAGAAAAATTGAAGGAATATATACACCCGCCACTGTAAAGATGATTTCTGTGGCGGGGAATAATAGTTTACCAAAGCAAGTGGAGAAGGTCCCAAATGGCGAAATTCAGGTGCAAACGCCTGCGATGAAGTCTCGCCATCATGTCATAGATAACAAAGGGACTACAGTTGTGGCTTGTGCAAAGCAGTATTTGGGATGCAAGTATCGTGCTGGAGGAATAGGACCAAGTCATTTTGACTGTTCTGGCTTCACGTTTTTTATATACCAGCAGTTTGGCATAGAACTCTATCATAGTTCTGCAGAACAATATAATCAGGGTTCGTATATCAAAAGCGTTCATATGCTGCGTCCGGGCGATCTCGTTTTTTGGCGTGGTAGAGATGCTCATAGCCCGCGTGTCGGTCATGTGGGCATTGTGGTTGAGGCCGACGAAAAGACTGGACATTTTAAGTTTATTCATTCGGCCACACACGGAGGTGTGCGCTTTGATGATAGTGAAGCAGAATATTACAAGACACGTTATGTCGGCGCCAGACGTGTGCTTGAATAGAGAATCTTATGTTGTAGAACATGTTTTTGAGAAAAATCTCATTATGTTTTGCTAAAAAATGCAAAAAAACAATGATTTTTTTTGGAAATTCCGAAATATGTTCTTATCTTTGCGGCGATGAAAAAAGACCATCTTTATATACTTTTCTAATCTTAAGCTTTATGTAATGTGCAAAAAACGATTCGCAGTGATTGCGAGTCGTTTTTTTTATTACTTACATTCTTGATTTAATATCATGACCAGCACCTGTGCCACGATAGCGGCTCTTAACATGATTGAATTTATAGCGAACCGATAGAGTAATGGTTTGTGGGTCGTAGATGGAGCGATTCACACCATTGATGTGTGTCTGTGTCATAATGTAATTGCCGAGGTCGATGCGTGCATCGTGGTGAGCTGTTTGGAAAATGTCGTTTAAAACCAAGCGAACTGATAGAGCATCGTTCTCGAACCAGGATTTCTGAATAGCGCACATCAGATTCCAATAGCAGTTGGTGATTTCGGCATTGCCCCAGTGAAAACCAGAAAGGAACTCCGAGTTTAACTCTAATTGACAAGCTCCTACGCCTTTTTTTGAAGGGAATTTCCAGGCGTTGTTGGCATTGAATATGAACATAGGCTTGTTGTACGTTACGGTGCGTAGTTGATTGTTCGCGCGTGGGTCGTTCAAGTCGAATTTGAGCCATTGTTTCTGCTCTGCAATCGTATAGCTGGGTGTCCATTTTCCCCAGGTGTTGGTCAGATTCACGAATATGCCTGCGCTATGAATTGGCTTGTCAAGGTTGATCCAGCTGAATAGAACCGTGCCGTCTTCACCATAAGGGTGTGTCCAGTCATAGATTCCATTCTGTTGGTTCTGATAGTTGAGCAAAATGGAAATCATTCGCCAACGCATGTTTATGGCAGCCTGATGGTTTACTTCGTTTTTGAGTTTAGGATTGCCGGTCGAAAGGGTGTATCGGTTGTTGTATTCCACATTGCTACGAAGATCTCGGTAGTTAGGTCTGCGTGTCTTGACACCATATGAGACCGATGCTTGCCACTCTTTGATCTGTGTTGCAAAACTAAGAGTAGGATAGATGTGGTTTTGATGACGGGCGATATTCTGCGAAGCATCAATAATGCTTTTGTAGTCGAAATCAACGTGCTCGAAGCGTAATCCTAAGTTGAGCATGCCGAAGGGAAGCATGGTGTTATACTCGGCAAACAGAGCGTAGGTGTTTTCGTTTACTTTCGAGCGGTCGTCGGTAATCTGCTGCTGGTCGATGGTGTAGGTGTTGTTTCGGTCCACCACATCGACTTCGGCACCTGCTTGCAGTTTGCCTTGTTTCGTTGGGTAAGAGAATGTAACCTTCGAAGCAAAGAGCTTGTTTTTCGAAATGCCTTGGGTATTTACCTCCCGGTTGCCCGATAATGCTTGCTCGTGGGTTACTGCTTCGTTTTGCTCCTGCGTGTGGTAGTAGTCGTTGTTCCAGCTAATTTCGAGTTTGCCAATCTTCCCTGCGTAATAGGTGTTGGCAGCCCAACTATCTACACCATTGGCCAAGGTGTGGGTGTTCGAATAGAGTTTGTCGATTAAAGTTTCATTATTCGCTATCACCTCCGAATTCATATAATAATCAGTTCGGCCATGCAAATTGTCATTTCTCTCTACTTTGAAACCAATCGAATGGTTTTCGGCCACCTGCCAATCAGCACCTAAATGATAGTTGATACCTTTATAATGTTGCGTCATATTGGATTTGCCATCCTGATCGATTTGCTGGGTGGCAATAGTGGTCTGGTGGAATTTGTTCTTATAGGCCTGCAGACTTTCGTTATAGAAGGTTGCGCCTCCGAATAGCTCGATTGCTTTGTGCCGATAGCTGAGTGCAGCTGTGGTGTTGAGGCGATTGTTGCCATAGGCCAGGCCATAGTTGTTGCGGGCGTCGATACTGCCGCTTATACCTTCGCCTAGGCGCTTTACAGTCTTGATTCGTACCACAGCATTGACTTGCGCATCGTATTGTGCGCCCGGAGTATTGATGACCTCAACCTCTTTAATCTCCTGGCTCGAAAGTCTCTGCAGTTCTGTCAGATCGGTTACTTTTCGTCCATTGATGTAATAAATAGGAGCGCCTTTGCCAATTACCTCAATTTCGCCATTGCGGCGGAAAAGACCTGGCACACGAGCCAAAGCATCGGCAGCAGTTCCGGCATTCGAAAGAGGAGAACCCACGATTCTTGTCACCATCACATTGCCATTCAGTTTTGTTTTTTCGATACGCATCACAACATCCACATCGGCCAGAGACTGGATATTCGAAGTGATGCTTTGAGTGGTGTCGCTGATGACATGATACTTACCATCTTGTGCGTTGGTGGCCAGGGGAATGATGGTCATTGTGAGTGTTGCAAAAAACTTTTTCATTGTACTTAATATTTATATGTTATTCGAAATTTGTTTGATTTGGACGATGGTATTCCGACGCTGCAAAGATAGAGGTAAGAGCGTTTTTGTGCAATAGCGAGTGATGGATGACAAGCCTTTAGGGGTTTATGACAACGAAAAGGGATGTATGGAAGTGGTTAGGGATGAAATGCGGTCATTTTTCTTGGTATTTTCGTTCATAGTGTTTACCTTTGCAGCATTCAAACACATTCAAAAGATAAAGTCGTTTATGAAGTCTTTTTTACGCATTCCGCTCTACGGCAGTTTTGGTTCGATGCTTATTCTCGGACTGCTGCAGCCCTTTGGCATTGATCAGTTGGGCGATAGGCGCATTCCCTTCATCCTGGGTCAGGTGGTGATTGTTTTCGTCGGCCTGATTATTGCCGAATATCTGTGTCAGAGGTTCATCCCTCAATTTACGGTTCAGGGCATCAAAGAAAATAAAGAGTGCTTGAGTAAATGGAAGATAGCCTTGAGACTGGCCCCTTCGTTTGTGATTTGTCCCCTGATACTTTCTGCTTTTTTGCTGAGCTATTGCTGCTGGTTCAATTTCGGGAGTGTAGCTTATGGCTGGTTCGAAGCAGATGGAAGCTTTACTTTGTGGCCGTATGCCGAGATGAGTATGCAGGTAGCTATGGTTTCGTTTTTTGTGTATATCTGGTCGATTTATAGTGTGAGCAACGACAATCTGCAGGACGAACTCAGCGAGTTGCGTGCTCTTAACCGATTGCTTGAGGAGCGTATGGAGGCAGCCGAAAAGATGGAGGAGGAGCATGAGGAACTAGCTCAGAAGCCTGCCACCCCAGTGTTGTGCCGCATAGAGGGCAATTATCACAACGATGTGCTCGAAGTGGACCCGCACAATATTGTTTATGTAGAGTCGATGCAGAACTATGCCGATATATGTTATATAAACGAAGGGACAACGCAACACAAAACGCTTCGCATTACGCTTAAGCAGCTTCGTGAGGCATTGTCCGATGTGGAGTGTCTCGCGCCTTGTCACAGGGCATTTATTGTTAATCTCAATTTTGTGACCACCATCTCATCGCGCACTTCGGGCGGCTATCAACTTTCTGTTTTCGGTACGGAAAAAGAGATTCCGGTATCGCGTACTTATACCGAAGAGATTAAGATGCGTTTGACAAAATTATCTTAAAATTTATATAAATAATGTGCGCATCACCTCATCGCCCATGGCCAAGCCGGCAGGGGTGAGGCGGAAATGAGTAGGAGAGAGGGTTAACCAGCCTTTGGATACAAACTTCTGCACAAGGTTGAAGTCGAGCTGTTGGCGCACATCCTCGAGCTTTACACCACGACGGGTGCGCAGACCCAGCATGATGCGTTCGTTGAAGATGTCTTCGTCGGTCAATAATTCTTCTTCTTCGTGGCGTTGACCATCAAGATAGTCGAGCAGATTAGCTTCGTTCCAGCAACGCTTGCGCTGGCCATCAAAACTGTGCGCACCAGGGCCGAGACCCAGATAAGGAGTCCCATCCCAATAACTTGAGTTGTGCTGACTTTCGAAACCTGGTTGGGCATAATTGCTAATTTCATATTGTATGAAGCCAGCCTCTTGCA
>JAUNCV010000021.1:0-7753 GCA_030526445.1 Bacteroidales bacterium
AAATATCCCTCGGTGCGACGTTCATAACTATCCTCTTCCTTCAATGCCTTGATGCTCACCGGGCCGAAAATCTCATCAGGTGTCGAGAATCGGCTCATCAAATATTCAAAAGCCTTGGCACTGACAAATGCATACTTCAATCGGCGCGCCACCATACTTTTAGCGACACCAGGAGGGCCAAGAAGCAGAATGCTCTGACCAGCCAATGCAGCAAGCAAGGCGAGGCCAATCTCGGTCTCTTTCTCAAAAACGCCCTCATTAAGGCTCTTCAGAAGTTGCTGGATACGTGTTTTCATCGAACAAATGAAAAAGGATTAACTTAATAATGTGTTTAAAAAACGAATGACCGTCGAAGGCAGAGAGCCTAAGACAGTCATCATTTCATCAATGCCTCAGATTGATATTAACGCATGGTGTCACCAACGGTGAGATTCTTGCGACCCTTAGCACGGCGAGCAGCGAGAACGCGGCGGCCATTCTTGGTAGCCATACGAGCGCGGAAACCATGCTTGTGGAGACGGCGATGGTTGTGAGGCTGGAATGTCATCTTCATAGCTGTACCTTATTTTATATTATTATTACTTTTTGTCGTTTCATTTGGGCGATACACAAAGAATGCGTATCACTTTTGATGATTTGCGGGTGCAAAAGTAGTCTTTTTTTCCTTATACACCAAATTATTTTATGAAAATCTTTATTTTTTTTGCTATTATAGATAGTTTTTGCTATATTTGCACCGCGAAATATCAAAATCATCTATAAATATATCAATTATTATGGCAATTAAGTCACAGGACATTAAGAACGGCACCGTCATTCGTCTTGACGGTAAGCTCCAGGTTGTAGTAGAGTTCCTTCACGTTAAGCCAGGTAAGGGCAACACTTTCATGCGCACCAAGCTCAAGGATGTTGTTTCTGGTTATGTTGTTGAGAAGCGTTTCAACATCGGTGAGGTTCTCGAGGACGTTCGCGTAGAGCACCGTCCATATCAGTTCCTTTACATGGACGGCGAAGATGCCGTGTTCATGAACCAGGAAACTTTCGACCAGGTTAACATCAACAAGGAAATGGTTATCGGCTCAAAGTTCATGAAGGAGGGCGACGTTGTTGAGGTTGTTTCTGACGCTTCAACTGAGACCATCCTCACCGCTGAGATGCCAGTGAAGACCGTTCTCGAGATTACCGAAATGGAGCCAGGCGTTAAGGGCAACACCGCTACCAACACCCTCACCAAGGCAACTGTTGAGACCGGTAGCATCGTTATGGTTCCTCTCTTCTGCAAGCAGGGTGACAAGATCGTTGTTGACACCCGCGACGGCAGCTATGTAGAGCGCGCTAAGTAATCTACTTGCATAAAATGAACATCACCGAATGGGCTGAAGAAGACCGTCCGCGTGAAAAAATGATGGCCAATGGTCCTGCCTCCTTAACCGACGCAGAACTATTGGCCATTCTCATTCACTCAGGTCTTCCAGCCAACCCTAAAACTGGCGAACCAGCCAAAACGGCCGTCGATGTAGCTCGAGAATTGCTCAGCTACACAGGCCAATCGCTCGACGAACTGTCAAATCTTCTCCTGAAGGGCAATACCAGAGAGTTCAAAGGTATTGGCCCCGCCAAAGCGTGCACCATTCAAGCTGCGCTCGAACTCGGTAATCGTATCAGAAAAGAACAAGACCTTAAAAAAGAGGTTAATGATCGCATCACGTGTTCCATAGACATCTTCAACGAATTCAACCACCAGCTCTCTTCACTCTCCTGCGAAGAACTTTGGGCTGTCTATTGCAGCAAAAATGGTAAGATATTACATCGACACCGCATAAGCGAAGGTGGCATAGCCTTCTCAGGTGCCGATATCAAGAAGGTACTTCGTCCAGCCATCGAATACATGGCCTCGGCGGTAGCTCTGTGTCATAACCATCCTCACAGCAGCATTCGACCCAGTCAGCCGGACATTCAGGTGACTCAACAAATCAAAGAGGCGTTGCGCATTATTGACGTCCAACTCCTTGACCACATCATCATTGCCGATGGCAAATACTTCAGTTTTGCCGACAATGGCATGATGTAAACACATTATATATAATATGGCAAAAGTTATCATCAAAACTCCTTTGGGCGATATCACTGTACGTCTCTACGACGAGACACCTGCCCATCGCGACAACTTCCTGAAGCTCGCCAAAGAGGGCTTCTATAATGGCACCATCTTCCACCGCGTCATCAAGAACTTCATGATTCAGGGCGGCGACCCAGAAAGCAAGGGCGCTCCACAGGGCAAGCACCTCGGTTCGGGCGATGCCGGTTACACTCTTCCTGCCGAGTTCGTTTATCCTCAGTACTTCCACAAGAAGGGCGCTCTCTCTGCTGCACGTCTGGGCGATGAGGCCAATCCAGAGCGCAGATCAAGTGGCTGCCAGTTCTATATCGTCACTGGCGAAGTGTATAGCGCAGGCAAACTCACACAAATGGAAAAGCAGCTCACCATGCAGGCGCAGCAGGCTTTTGCCAACAAATTTGTTGTTGAGCACCGCAGCGAAATCCTCGAGATGCGCAAGAATCGTGACCAGAAGGGCATGATGGAGATGCAGGAGAAACTCGATGCACTTATCAAAGCATTACCAGCCGAGAAGTTTACCGCCGAGCAGCGCGAAGCTTACACAACTGTTGGTGGCACTCCTTTCCTCGATAACAACTATACTGTGTTTGGCGAGGTTGAGTCTGGTCTCGAGGTAGCCGATGCCATTCAGAATGTCTCCACCGGTGTAGCCGACCGTCCACTCGAAGACGTTGTTATGACCTCGGTCGAAGTAATTGAAGAATAAATCATCACTGTACTACCAAAATAGTACACCAATATAGCAAAAACAGCCCATTTTCTGTTAATAAGTGTTAAAGTTTAACAGAAAATGGGCTTTTCTTTTGGCAGTTAACAAGAAAACACGCACCTTTGCAGCGTACTAATCAAATAGTACACCGATACAATACCTCAAGAAACAAGAATAGAAACAATATACAAACCTCAATCACTATGGTACAAATTAAAAATCTCAGCTACAGCTACAATGCATGCATAAACGTGCTTGAGAACATCACTCTTACCTTGCCCGAAGGACACATCTATGGTTTGCTTGGCCGAAATGGTGTAGGCAAATCAACGCTACTCAAACTGCTCAGCGGTGCACTTTTGGGCAAAGGTTCATACACAATTGATGGCTACGACCCTCGCAAGCGCACTGCCGAGATGCAGCAGAAGATTCGACTGGTGCCCGAAAATGAGGCCATCTTCCAATGCACCATCACACAGTTGGCCAAGGTCACCTCAAGCCTTTATCCAACATTCAGCCAGAACATCTTCAATAAGGCCATTCATGAGTTCCAGGTTCCAACCGATCTGATGCTTACGCGTATGTCGCTGGGCCAGCAGAAGAAGGCACTCATCTCGCTCTCACTTGCATGCGGCACACCCTACCTGTTTATGGACGAGCCAACCAATGGCATGGATATTCCATCGAAGAGCATCTTCCGCAAACTAGTGGCATCGATGGCCGATGAGAAAAAAACCCTCATTATTTCAACCCACCAAGTCGATGACCTAGAAAGTCTCATCGATCACGTCATTATCCTAGCTCCCAATGGCGTGCTACTCAATGCTTCGCTCGAAGAAATTTACGAGAAGTATGGCACAGAAGATCTCAAAGAGGTTTTCATGCAAGTCACCGGGACCGCTTCAAACATCTAACTACACACAACCATTCAATTCTTTCACAAATATGAAACTCGAACGAATTCTCAACCTCCTTCGCTACGACTGGAGTCTCTATAAGCGCAACTACCTCATGTCAGTGTGCATCTTTGCAGGTCTTTTCCTGATTTTCGGCACCATCACCTTCTTGTGGCAGTTGCTCATTTCCGATCCGGTGTCACCCAACCAGGCTCCCGCGCAGATGGTTATGTATGGCGCCAATTTTTCGCAATATGCCGAGATAATCATGGTGCTGCTCGTGACTGTAATTTTGCACCACAAATTCACCAATCCACGCACAGCCACAGCCTATCTCACTTTGCCGGGCACCACAGGCGAGAAGCTCACCGTCATGATTATTGACTACATTGTAGGTTATCTCACTGTCCGCGCCATCATGTGGATTGGCCTTGCACTCTATTTCCTCATTGGCGCTTTGGTAGCACCCGATTTCAACTGGGGCGGCATTTTTGGCTGCACTGACCCAATCAAGCTCATTGAGTATATGTTCATTGGCCTGCAGGGAACCAACAACATCCCCAACTTCTCAAGCGCTGACATCTTTGCAGAACTTGATAAGCAACTCCCCGGCATGAGCCAGATGATGACCGATTTCCTGAACCGCATCAAGTGGTGGGGCTACATCACAGCTTTTGTCAATTTGTTCATCTATATGTCGCTCAATCTCTGCTTCAAGAAGAACGGACAGTTCAAGGCCATTGCCAGTTACATTGGCATCACCATCGTGATTATGATTTTCTTCATTCTTCACAGCGCTCTCTTCTTTGCACACTTGGCAACTTCGGGACAGATGGATCCAAACGCTCCGCTCGAATTCATTCGCAGCATCTTCCAGTTTGCACTCATCTATAGTTGGATCTCTCCATTCCTCTGCGCTGGCTTTATTGCTATTCTCCACTGCCAAATCAAGAAGAAGCAGCCATTCTAATTAGCAACGATTATGAAATTTCAAGATAATGCACAGCCCATCTTTATGCAGATTTTTGATCTCATCTGCGACAAAGTTTTGAAGGGCGAAATTGAGCCTGGTGGTCAAATCACCTCAGTGCGCGAACTGGCGGTCGAACTCGAGGTTAACCCCAACACCGTGCAGCGAGCCATTGAACGTCTGCTCATGCAAGAGATTATCTACAGCCAGCGCGGCAAAGGCAACTTCCTCACCGAAGGGGCTCGTGAAGCCATCATAGAACTTCGCACCCGCCGCCTGCTCGAAGAGAAACTTCCGCTCTTGGCCGAAGAGATCAAACTCCTCGGATTCACACCCGAACATGTGGCCGAAGAGCTCAAGAAGCATATTTAGTTTTTGGTATTTTACATAAAGCACACACAATACACACACAATTTAAATTCGAATTATCCACACCGTTATCAACAACGATGTGGATAATTTTTATATTTATAAACAAGTACGAACTCAAATATCAACAGAGTTATCAACATTTGTGTGGATAACGCCATTTTCTGTCTTCTCTTAAGACCGAGGCCTATCTTCATAGATGATGAAGCCTTATCATCATAGAAGGCTTAAACCACCAACCGTCTTTACCTATCTCAGTAACCTTGCCCTTTCGCCAAAATAAAATAAACCTCACACCCATATCGGGGATGAGGTTTCATATTTTATTCTTCCGCTTGCTGCGACTTGTTGGCACCAAAGAAATTTGATTCAGAGTCGATGAACTTCGAGTCATCAAGTTCGGCCAGGCTCTTTTTCTTCTTGTTCTCCTGGGCGCCGGCCTTGAGCAAGTTCTTAGCTGCGGTAATGATACTACTGCCGCTCTGTGCTGTGGTTATCTTGAGTTTGTTAATTTTGGTGATAGTGTCGTTGGCACTGGCCTCAACATCGGCAAAGCGCATGCCGAAGTCTTGTACACGCTCTATGATGGTCTGCGCTGCTTTCATCATAGACTCTTGATTTTCGAGCTGTCGCACCTGTGTCCACATCACCTCAAGCACGCGCAAGTTCATATACATGGTCTGCGGACCTAATATCATAACGCCTTGGTCATAGGCATCGCGCCATAAAGTGGCATCATTGAGCAAAGTCAGATTGAGGGCGCCCTCGATAGGCACATACATAATTGCAAAGTTGAGTTTGTTGTAACCTTCAGGCAGATAGCGGGTATAGTCCTTTCGGGCCAAACGTTTCACTTGTGCCCTAACGCTCTCTATGTGCGCTTGCAGGTAAAGACTCTTTTCGGTCGATGCCTCATCGGTGTTCATATAGCGCTCATAGTCGGTGAGACTCATTTTCGAATCAACTACCACATGTCGATTATTAGGGAAATGGAGAATGAAATCGGGGACAAGGCCTTTGCCATCGTCACCCTGAGCTCGCTTGCCAAATCGGTCTTTGAGCGTCTCTTGGGTGTCGAACTGTTCGCCCTCTTTGAGTTCTAGATCTTCGAGCAACTGCTTAAGTTTTAGCTCTCCAAAATTGCCCTGCACCTTGACTTCGCCGGTAAGAGCGCGAGTCAACCGGTCGGCGGTTTCGCCTAGACTCTGGCTCTTCTCCATATTAAGTTTGATGGTGGCATCGAGGCGCGTAAGAGCCTCTTGCTGCTGATCCTTGTTTCTATTCAGAGCCTCCTGCATGTCTTTGAGGCTTCGCTGCAGCGGGTCGATAATCTTCGAAACCTGCTCTTTATTCTGCTCGCCCAACTCTGCCTGTCGCGCCTTGAGCACAGTTTCTGATGTGGTGCGCATCTGTTCGCGAATCAGCTCAAGTTGTGTCTCAACCTGTTTTTTGTTCATCGCCTGAATGGCTTCGAGTTGCTTATCAAAGTTTTCCTTAACCTGTGCAAGGTTCTTTTCGGCATTCAAATTGACTTGCGAAAGATTCCTTTCGGCATTTTCGCGCACCATTCTCAACTGACTTTCATAGGTTTCTTTCTGTTCACGTTTCTGTGCTTCGTACGAAGTCTTCAGTTCTGTGAGCTCTTTATTGTGACGCTCTTCAGCAAAACTCAGTTGGTTTTCAAGCTGAGCGGTTGCGCTTGCGCCTACTTTCTTTCCGATAATGAAGGCAATAACCGACATGGTGACAATGCCCACAACCGAAATAATCAGATAAATCTCCATATAAATGTATGCAATAAAAATTATTTCACTCCATGCTGCTCCAAGTAGCGAGCAAAGTTGTCTTTATATGCCTCTGTGACACGAATAATGAGGCTGCCAATATACACACAGTCATTGCGATCAATGCTGCGTATGTGCCTGAGCGAGATGATGTATGACCTGTGAATGCGCATGAAGCGCGATGGTGGCAACATCTGTTCGGCAGCCGAAAGCGTCATGTGCGTAACCCAGGGCGAAGCCTCGTCTTCGACATAGATTTTGAGATAATCCTTCATGGCCTCAACACACACAATTCGGTCAAAGCTGAGCTGACGCATCTCGCCGTCAACACGCAGGAAGACTGATGTAGGTTCTGTTTGGGCTTCTGTGGTCGAAGTCGAAGTATTGACCGATATCACTGCACGCGCTTTTTCGACCGCCGCCTGAAACTTCACATATCGAATAGGCTTCAAAAGATAGTCAAGTGCATTAACCTCATAGCTCTCATAAGCATAGTCTTTGAAGGCGGTGGTAAATATGATGCGCGTACGCTGATTGTCAATAGCATGAGCCAGTTCCATTCCGTTCAAATCAGGCATCTGTATATCCAGGAACAGCAAATCTACCGGCTCTTTCTGCAGCGCTTCAAGGGCAGCGATCGAGTCGGTGTACGAACCTCGCAACTCCAAATCAGCGCTGCGAGCCACCATGGTTTCGAGCTGGCGTACTGCCAATGGCTCATCGTCTACAATAATGCAGGTCATACGACTTTTAGGGTTACATTTACCTTATAAATATCATCCTCTAAACTTTGCTTCAACTCATATCGGCCAGGATAGAGCAGTTCAAAACGGCGCCGCGTATTCTCAAGTCCGATGCCGCTGCCACTTCGGTCTTTAGCCGGTTTGGGGAAGTTTGTATTTTCGC
>JAUNCV010000021.1:7763-17595 GCA_030526445.1 Bacteroidales bacterium
TGAATGTGGCTGTCATCGGCCTTGAGTTCAATCCTGATGCTCGATGGCTGACTATTGCTTGTGCCATGCTTGAAAGCATTCTCAATAAACGAGGTGAAGAGCAACGGCGCAATCTGCAGTTTCTGGCTGGGATGTTCGGGCAATTCTTCTATTATCACAGTGTACGATGTACAGCGAAGACGCATCATGCTGATATAGTTGTGCATAAACTCAACCTCGCCCGCCAGCGGCACCTGCGGTTTGTTACTCTCATAAAGGGCATAACGCAGCAAATCAGAGAGTTGACCTATGGCTTCTTGAGCCATATCGGGGTCAATCTGTGTGAGCGATGAAATATTGTTGAGCGAATTGAACAGGAAGTGCGGATTGAGCTGGTTCTTGAGCCATGTGAGTTCGGCCTCGGTGCTCTTTCTACGCTCCTCCTCCAACTGCTGCTGCACCTTTTCCGATTGCAGATACAGGCGCAAGCCCAAAGCAGCCATCTCCACAAACACGCCTATCGTAAACAGCGAGCCCGCCCACGAATAGTAACCAGTCTGCGCCACATCATCGAGCATCGAGACATCGTTACGCAACATGAGCGCAGGAAGCACCAAAATGAGAAGCAACGAGGTGAGAAAATACCAGAACTTATGACCATTCGAGAAGAGATAAGGAACCAAGACATAGAAACTTACAAAGAAAATAACAGCCATGGGGCCAACCAGCATTGTAGCCTGCGTCAAGAAGGCCCAATGACGCATGCCACCGGGATCAACGATATAGCAAACGCCTGCAGGAGCTACGATGGGAAGAATCCAACCCAGCAGTAACGCTGACAAGATGATGAGGCTTTGTTTTCGTTCGCGAGTCATAGTTTCAAGATTTCTTGTGCAAAGATAGCAACATTTCGGGTATCTGCCAAACAAATACCCGAAAAGTAGCATTTTATTGTATAAACAAGTTGTTCATATTATCTTCTGGCGCCTCAATGAGGTCGCTTTCATCGGCCGTACGTGCCTGTTTCTTCTGCATCTTCATATCGCCAAAACGATAGCTGACCGAAGCTGTGAGTGTGAACATGCTAATATCAGTCTTTGTGCTCATACCGTAGTCCTTGCCCTGACTTTCTACATCCATATGCATGGTTGGGCTGAAAGGATTCATAGCGTTGAGACTGATGGTGAGTCGGTCGTTCATACAACTTTTGTTAAGTCCAAGCATGTGAATATTCATACCCGCGTTCTTACCTTGCAGCGTGTAGGTGTTGCCATTGTGCATGTAGAGAGCTGACAACTTCATGTTCCAAGGCAAATTCTGCTGCAGATTGACCATAAAACTGTTCTGCCAACCATTAGTGGCAAGGTTCATACTCTCAGCCTTAAGATCAACGTAGGTGAGCGAGCCATTAAGCGTGAGACGAGTCTTTGGGGTAATGCTCCACGATGCAAAGAGACTCACACCTGAATTCTGACGAGTGGCGATGTTATCGTAAGTAGTGTTGAGCACATTTTCTTCCATAAAACTATATTGCTCTATACCATTGTCTTGATATGAGTAGCGCAACGTGGCATTGAGCATGAGCTGGGTCGAAAAATAGCTGTATGTGAGCTGTGTGTTGTGCACCTTTTCGACATCGAGATCAGGATTGCCATAGGTCACATTAGTGACATTCTGGGTGTTGCGATAAGGATTCAGCACCGAGATGCCCGGACGACTGATGCGCATCATATAGCTCAGATTGAGGTTCTGACTCATGCTTGTGGCAAGTGAAAGCGAAAGGTTTGGCACAAGGTTGTCATAACTCAGACTGAAGTCTTTGCCATTGCCAACACTATAGTTAACCTCCTGCTCGGTGTGCTCATAGCGTAATCCACCTTTGACGGTTACCTTGCCCAGTCCCATCGAATAAGTAGTGTAAAGGGCTCCAATGCTGTTGCGATGAGTATAATCGAGCAATGGACTCTCGGCCGTTCCCTTGCGCCACACATACTTGCCACCTGCTTCGAGCATTTGGCGCTCGGCTGTAGGCAATGTATAGTCGAGCTGAAGCGTATTTTCGAGCATGTTATTTTTATCTTCCTGGCTGAACGATGGCATGCTCTGGAGACTGTATTCGGTCTCACTCACATTCTTGCGAGGCTGAGTGCTGACACGATAGGCAGCGATGAGCGTGTGTTTGGAATTGTCGCCAAAAACGTGTGTATAGTCAATGCTGCCGTTGACCAAAGTACTGTTCACCTTGTTGTCATTGCTTTGGCTGAAGTCTTGCATTGGGCTGTTCTTTCCCTGAGGATAACTGAACTTCGAATCAATTTCACTCTCCACCTTGCTGCGCATATCCATAACATTGGCTGTGAACGAAATGCTGTTTTTATCATTGACTTGATAGGTTGCGTCGATAGTGCCAAACAGGATGTTCGAACCAGACTTCTGCTCTGTCACAGCACTCATATGCTGACCATCAGAGAACTGATCGCGTTCTGTATAAGCATCCACACTGGGCGAAAACATATAACCCTCGTGTGCATTGACCGAAAGAGTAAGCTTGTCTTTCTGCACCATAACATAACCATTGGCACCATTCATGCGGTTACCACCCTGTAGCGAAATGCTGGCGGTGTAACCTTCCATACCTTGCTGTTGTTCGGTAATGATATTCAATATGCCACCTACACCCTCAGCGTCATATTTGGCGCCCGGGTTAGTA
This sequence comes from Bacteroidales bacterium, assembly GCA_030526445.1. Taxonomy (GTDB): domain Bacteria; phylum Bacteroidota; class Bacteroidia; order Bacteroidales; family UBA3663; genus Liminaster. The sequence continues at coordinate 10,453 of JAUNCV010000021.1, forward strand.
AGTACCTCAATATTCTTGACACCTTCAGCCGGAATGGCTTTAAGCACCTCTTTGGGGTTGCTACTCATCATGGCACTGGGTTTGCCATTCAAATAAACCTGGAAATTCGATGAGCCGTTGACCTGAATATTGTCATCACCATCGACTGTTACCATGGGCACTTTGCGCAGCATATCTAGCACAGTGTTGGTCTTAGCATCGGGATCGTCTTTCACGCTGTAGGCAATCTTATCTCCCTCCATCTTGACCAAAGGCTTCTGTATAGCCACCACAACATCGTCAAGATTCTGAGCCGACTCTGCAATATAAAGTGTACCGAGATTTGCCTGTTGGCGGTCGCGATTCACGCTAAACATACGCGTGATAGGGCTTCGTCCAATACTGGTAATGAGAAGCAGATAATCACCTTTCTGCTTGAGGGTGAAGCTAAAACGTCCGTCATTGTCGGTTGTGCCTGCAGCTGCAGTCTTGTCGTTCTCCATGGCAGTGCCTGACTTCCATATTCTCACGGTTGCCATAGGCTCGCCTTCGTGGGTCAGAGAGTCAATAACACAACCCTTCACTTCATATTCGGTCACAACGGCTTCGACTGCAATGGCATTATCGGCCATCGAGCTGTTTTCTGACACTTCGGCAGCTTTGGCCGAAAATATAGCCATGCTAAGAATGACGCTGCTAATGAGAATTTGCTTTTTCATAACGTAGAGTGTATTTAATTGTTTGTTTTCTGCCGCAAAAGTAGCACTATTATATAATGTGTACAAACAAGTTTCGACCAAATACCCTACGTGTTTCGACGAAATATGAAAAAAAGGTGCAAAACCCCGAAGGATTTCGCACCATATTAATTTGATTGAAACAAAGAGATTACTCAATAATGGTTACCCAGTTGTGGGTATCCTCAATGTCGCCATACTGAATGCCGCGCAAGGTCTCATAGAGCTTGGTGCAAACAGGACCAGGCTGGTTGCTTGGGAGGATGTTATAAACCTTATCCTCGTCAAGGTCATCAATACGGAAGATTGGGCTGATTACAGCTGCAGTACCACACATCGAAGCCTCGTCAAGATAAGCAAGTTCCTCAACAGGCACAGGACGAACCTCAACCTTCATACCGAGATCTTTGGCAACCTGCTGCAAAGACATATTGGTAATAGAAGGAAGAATTGACTCTGACTCTGGAGTAACATAACGATCGACCTTGATACCGAAGAAGTTTGCTGGACCACACTCGTCAATAAACTTCTTGCTTCGAGCATCGAGATAAATCACGGCGCTGTAACCCTTCTCGTGAGCCAGAACGCCCGATGCCAACGATGCAGCATAGTTACCGCCACACTTGATGCGGCCAGTGCCAAGAGGTGCAGCACGGTCAAAACCACGCATAATGCAGCAAGGAGTTGCCTTGAAACCATCCTTGAAGTATGGTCCTACAGGCATAACAAAGACAATGAACTCATACTCATCAGCAGGATTAACACCCACCTGAGGACCAGTACCGAAGAGCACTGGACGAATATACATAGAGCAGCCGGTCTCATAAGGAGGCACAAGATGCTCGTTAAGCTTTACTACCTTCTTGATAGCCTCTTCGAAAAGGCCGTCTGGCAGTGGCTGCATAAGAATGGTGCGGCAGGTGCTCTGCATGCGCTTGGCATTCTCATCCATACGGAAGACGCGAATCTTACCATCTTTGCCACGGAAGGCCTTCAAGCCCTCGAAACCAGCCTGACCATAATGAAGCACAGTAGCAGCCATGTGCATGGTTACTTCTTCACTCTCCGAAACGCGAATCTCGCCCCACTTACCATCTTTGTAGGTGCAGCGTACATTATAAGGAGCCTTGCTGTAGCCGAAGCCAAGTTTGCTCCAATCGATTTGCTCTGCCATAACTTTACTTATTTAACTTAATAACACTTTATGAGGTGCAAATGTAACGAAAATGTTAATACATTCGCCAATTTGCATGCTAAAAAATGCAAATATTCATCAAAATTACACATTTTTATAAAAAACGAGCATAGTTTTTTGTCAGTTTGCTCGAAAATTTGTACCTTTGCGCCGCTTTTGAGATTAAGCATCAGCAATCGGGCGGTGCGCTTGGGCTCGGAATGAACCAATTATAAGCCCCGCTGCAGATAAGTGCGATGGTAGTTGCGCAAAAGCAATTAGAGTAACACAATAAAACTTAATTAAACAAATGAAAGAGTATTCTTTGAGCGGCGTAAATCGCGCTGAGAGCGGCAAGAAGGCAGCTAAGAACCTTCGCGCTGAGGGTATGATCCCATGCAACCTCCTCACCAAGGAGGGCGCTAAGTCATTCGCTGTTAAGGCTTCTGATGTTCGCAACCTTCTCTACACCTCACAGGTGTACATGGTTAACCTCGACATCGAGGGTCAGACCTGCAAGGCTATCGTTAAGGAGACCCAGTTTGGTCCTATCAACGAGGAGCTCTATCACATCGACTTCCTCCAGATCAACGAGGCTGAGCCTATCGTTGTTAAGATCCCTGTAAAGCTCGAGGGCTTTGCTGAGGGTGTTAAGGCTGGTGGTAAGCTCGTTAAGCAGGTTCGCGACCTCACCGTTAAGGGCCTCTGGACCAACGTTCCAGAGCGTCTCGTTGTTGACGTTACCTCTATCGAGCTCGGCAAGTCTTTGAGCGTTAAGGCTCTCAGCTTCGAGAACCTCGAGATCCTCAACGCTAAGAGCGTTATCGTTGCTGGCGTTAAGCAGACTCGTGCTTCTCGTAACGCTAAGTAATTTTACGCAGCTTGCACAAAATTACAGCCTCTTCCCTCCCGAGGGAGGAGGCTTTATTTTTTTTCGTACACATTATATAACATATGAAATATCTGATTGTAGGCCTTGGCAACATTGGCGAAGAGTATTGGGGCACACGCCACAATATTGGCTTTCGCGTGGTCAATGCTCTGGCCGAAGCTCACGCTGCCAAATTCGAAGAAAACCGATATGGCGCTACTTGCGAGTTCCGACTCAAAAATCAGCAACTGCTCCTGCTCAAGCCCAATACCTATATGAACCTTTCGGGCAATGCTGTGCGCTACTGGATGCAAGAGGAAAAGATCACTATCGATCATGTGCTTATCATCTGCGACGACATCTCTATTCCTTTCGGCACACTGCGTATGCGACAGAAGGGCTCGGCTGGTGGACACAACGGACTCAAAGACATTGCTGCCAAGTGCGGAGGCGAAGGCTTTGCACGTCTGCGTTTCGGCGTAGGTGGCGATTTCCCAAAGGGCGCACAGGTGAACTGGGTGCTGGGCCGTTTCCCTCAAGAAGAGGAAGACAAGATGCCTGAACGACTGGAAACTGCCGTGAAGTTTATCGAAGAGTTCTGCCTGGCAGGCCCCGCCATTGCCATGAATAAGTATAACGGAAAGTAAACTATATTTTATTATAGTATATGGCAAACGAAGTAAGAATAGACAAATGGCTCTGGGCTGTGCGTATCTTCAAGACACGCACCATTGCCACCGATGCCATTAAAATGGGTCGAGTTTCAATAGGCGGACAGAAAGTGAAGCCTTCGCGCACAGTCAAGGTGGGCGAAATCATCGATGTGAAGAAGCCGCCTATCACCTACTCTTTCAAAGTCCTTGCTCTCTCCGAAAGCCGAATGGGCGCCAAAATGGTGCCAGGATTTATGGAGAACGTAACCAAACAGGAACAGCTTGACCTCCTGCAAATGAATCGCATCGCAGGCTTCATTGACCGAGCTAAAGGTTTAGGACGACCCACCAAAAAAGATCGTCGCGATATTGACGACTTTACAACTCCAGTCTCGAAGACCTCGAAGAGTTCGACGCTGAAGATTGGGCTGAAATCATGCAAAAATAAAAAAAGACGATCGTCATCACGACGACCATCTTTACTAACCTTAAAACCTTATACCATGAAAAACACTGCAAAGATACAGAGTTTTTTATGTTGTAGAACATATTTTTCACTGTTTTTAACAAAATAACAGAATATGGTGCAAAAATTAACGCAAGAGCAGCTAATAAGTCATCTAAACATGCCAATTTTCAAGATTATCAGCGAAGAAGCTGACAATTTGAATCGCGAATGTTACGTGGTAGGTGGCTTTGTGCGCGACATTTTCCTCAACTGCCCCTCAAAGGACATTGACTGTGTCACTGTGGGCAGCGGCATTGAGCTTGCCGAGAAGGTTGCCGAACGCCTCAAACGCGAGGGCAAGAAGGCATATCTCAATGTGTTTCGCAACTTTGGTACTGCTCAGGTCAAATATAAAGGTGTGGAAGTTGAGTTTGTAGGTGCTCGAAAAGAGAGCTACAGCCACGATAGCCGCAAACCCATTGTTGAGGATGGTACGCTCGAAGATGACCAAAACCGACGCGACCTCACCATCAACGATATGGCCATCTGCCTCAACAAAGCACGTTTTGGCGAACTAGTTGATCCTTATCACGGCCTCGACGACCTTGAGGCCGGACTCATTCGCACACCGCTCAATCCAGACATCACCTTCAGCGACGACCCATTGCGCATGCTTCGCGCCATTCGCTTTGCCTGTCGTTTCGGCTTTAAGATTGTGCCTGACACTTTTGAAGCCATTGCCCGCAACCGCGAACGCATTAAGATCATTTCGGCCGAACGCATCATTGACGAGCTCACCAAGATTATGAAGTGCCGCAAGCCTTCAGTAGGCTGGGCTTTGCTTCAGCGCTGCGGACTGCTCCAGATTATCTTCCCCGAACTGCAAGCACTCAGCGGCATCGAGACCAAAGAGGGCCGCGGGCACAAAGACAACTTTGTGCACACCATCACAGTGCTCGATAACCTGTGCCGTGCACAAGAGGAGCGCAAACTGAATGAATTGAATGAAGAAAAGAGCGAAGAGCTCTTCGACAAACAACTCTATCTGCGCTGGGCAGCCATTTTCCACGATCTTGGCAAGGCCAAAGTGAAACACTGGGACGATAAGCTGGGCTGGACCTTCCACAACCACGACTATGTGGGCATGCGCATGGTGCAACCCATATTCCGCCGCCTCAAGCTCCCTATGGGTGCCGAGATGAAGTTTGTTGAGAAAATGGTAGGCATGCACATGCGACCCATCAATCTGGCCGATGAAGGCATCACCGACTCAGCCATCAGACGCGTTATGTTCGAAGCAGGTGAGGATACCGACTGCCTCATGACTCTGTGCGAGGCCGACATCACCTCAAAGATTCCTGAAAAGGTGCGTCGATTCCTCGAAAACTTCAAGATTGTGCGCCAGAAGATGGCAGAGATTCAGGAGAAAGACGACATCCGACTCATGAAACTCCCTGTTGATGGCAACGAAATCATGGAGCGCTACCATCTTAGCCCATCGCGCGAAGTAGGCACTCTGCGTGAAGCTGAAAAAGAGGCTATTCTCGATGGTCAGTTCAGTTCAACCGATCGCGAGGCAGCACTCGCCTTCCTCGACAATCTTGCCCATGAAATCGGAGTCTTATAAACTGGGACAAGACGGCGAAGAGGCTGCCGTAGCACATCTGCGCAAACAGGGCTACGACATCTTAGAGCAACGCTGGCACCTACATCATCTCGAGCTCGACATCGTAGCGCTCGACCGCTCAAGCGGTGAAATCGTCTTCGTCGAAGTCAAGACACGCTCCTCGGGCCAATATGGGTCGCCCGAAGAGGCAGTCGATTATAAAAAAGTGATGGCTACGGTGCGCGCTGCCGATGCATACATCAAGCAGTATTATCGTCCCGAACCCTGGCGTTTCGATATCATCTCGGTGATGGGAAGCGCACCAAACTTCAAGATTGACCACATCAAAGAGGCGTTTTATACACCACTTGGATAGCACATCTCCTAATTTCAAACTGAATATGATTGAATATCTCAAGGGCGAAGTCACCGAACTGGAACCCACCAAGGCTATCATTGAGTGCGCAGGTGTTGGCTATTGCTGCAACATCTCGGTCTATACATACGACAAACTCCGCAAAGGCGAGGTGCAGAAAATCTACATTTCAGAGTCAATTACCGAAGATGAGCACCGCCTCTTTGGCTTCATCAGCAAGCAAGAGCGAGCCATGTACGAACTGCTCACTTCGGTCTCGGGCGTAGGTCCAAACACAGCGCGTTGCGTTTGCTCAAGCCTCTCGCCCGACGAGCTTGTGGCTGTCATCTCGAGCGGCAACGACCGCCAGCTGCGCAGCGTCAAGGGTCTCGGTCCGAAAACCGCACAGCGCATTATTGTCGATCTTAAAGACAAGGCTGGCACAGTGGGCATTGCTGCAGCTACAGCCGCCACCTCGGCCGTTGTGGCCAGCAACAAGAACGCCGACGAGGCCATTGCCGCACTTGTTGCTCTAGGCTATCCGCAGGCCAATGCAGCCAAAGCCATTGCTCAGTTGCTTGCCAAAGAGCCCGATGCTACGGTGCAGAATCTCATTAAGATGGGCTTACGAATGATGTAACATCGACCATAATTGCGGTCAATGTTACATGTACCGCAATAAAAAGGGTGAAAAATAGGTCAAAAGAGGGAGAAATTCGTCGTAATTTCTTCCTCTCTTCATTTTTAAAACATTCTTGGCCGCATATAGGGCAGAGATTATTTATCTTTGCAGCGGCAAAAAACATATAAACATAACAACAAGCAAGCCCCGCTTGCGGCAACAGCGAAAAAAACAACACATTATTATAATAAGCATTCGGTTTATGAAGAAGATTCTCACCCTTGTTGTCATGTTCCTGGCTGTAGTCAGTGCCGGAGCAGAGACCAAGAATGGAGTGGAGCTCAAGGCAGGTGGCAACCAGCTGCAGGTAACATTCTATTCGCCACAGATTGTGCGTGTGCAAAAATGCCCTGAGAGCAAGCCTATGCCTGCTATTCAGAGCGAAGTGGTAACCATGACTCCACTCAGTGACTTTGATGTCAAGATTCAGGAGGGCAGCTCGGCCATCAAAATGAGTTCATCGGCACTCACCGTGACTATTGACAAGCGCTCTGGCTTGGTGCAGTTTGCAGCTCCAGGCAAGAATCTGCTCAAAGAGAAGAATATCGGCTTTGAAGAGCGCACTGAGGGCTCTGATAAGGGTCGTTATATCGTGACTCACACCTACCAGCTCGATAAGGACGAGGCAATTTACGGTC
>JAUNCV010000022.1 GCA_030526445.1 Bacteroidales bacterium
CACCAGAATACAAGGGCAAAATCAATATCGTAGGCATTGCCGTCTGGGAAGAGAAGATTGAAGATACCCAGAAGGCTGTGAGCGAGTTGCCAATCTCTTGGCCAATTATCTTCTGTGGCGACCGCAAGAATTCTCCAACTGAGGCTTATGGCATCATGGGCATTCCTCACATCATGCTCGTCTCACCAGATGGTACCATCTTGGCTCGTGACTTGGGCGGCGAAGGCATTAAGGCTGCTATCGAAGCTGCTTTGAATAAGTAATTTTCCCCATCAAAAGCATCGTGCAAGAGCCAATTTTCTTGTATGATTTACAATAACATTAACCGAGGCAATTGTCTGCCTCGGTTTTTCTTTTTTCAGTGTGTTGCAAAGTCTGTTAATCATGTAATCGGTTGTACCAATAGCGCCAAATAATGTTCAATTTTGAGTGTTTTTACACTTTTTTAGCCAAAAATAGCCTGTTATTTATACTTTTTTTGCAAAATTATTTGTTTTTTAACAGATTTATTCTCACCTTTGCATCCGTATATATGGCTCCTTATATTTTATAATTAGCAATATAACACATTGTAACAATAACCTAAACCCAACCTTATGTATCTAAAAAATCTTAAAAGAAAAGCTATCTCCACAATTGTGCTGAGTATGCTTTGCCTTGTGGCTTTTGCCCAGAATCTGAAGGTATCGGGTGTCGTTACTGACGACTTCGGTGATCCAATGATTGGTGTGAATGTCACTGTGAAAGGTACAACCAATGGCACCATCACAGATTATGATGGTAACTATGCACTTCAGAATGTTAAGGCTGATGATGTGCTCGTGTTCTCTTATATTGGCTATCTCGGCCAGCAGGTTGCTGTGGAAAACCGCAGTACCATCAATTGCCAACTCATGGAAGATCAGACTGCACTTGAGGAGGTAATTGTTGTGGGCTATGGTACCATGAAGAAGAAGGATTTGACCGGTTCTGTAGCAACTGTCAACTCAGAAAAACTTACCGCTGTACCTGTGGCAAATGCTGCAGAGGCTTTGCAGGGTAAGATGGCTGGTGTTCAGATTACTGCAAGTGAAGGTTCGCCTGATGCAAGTGTTTCTATTCGTGTTCGTGGTGGCGGTTCTATTACTCAGTCGAATGAGCCTCTTTATGTTGTCGATGGCTTCCCTGTCGATAATATCAACGACATTCCTTCAAGCGATATTGAAGACATCACCATTTTGAAGGATGCAAGTTCAACTGCTATTTATGGTAGCCGTGGTGCAAATGGTGTAATCCTTGTTACTACCAAGAGTGGTAAGGAGGGCAAGATCAATGTTGCTTACAATGCATACGTTTCTGTTAAGAAAGTGGCAAAGAAGTACGATGTGCTTAGTGCTTCTGACTATGCACATTGGACCTATGAGCATGCTGCTCTTCGTGGCGATGGCAATGTTAATCCTTCGGCCTATACCAAGTTCTTTGGTAACTGGGATGATATTGATCTTTATAATAATGTACAGACTATTGATTGGCAGGATCAGACATTCGGCCGCACAGGTCATGCTTTTAACCACAATATTTCAATCAATGGCGGTTCTGAGAAGATTAAGTACACCTTCTCTTATGCTATGATGGACGATAAGGCTATCATGCTTGGTTCAAACTACAAGCGCGATAACTTTAACCTCAAGGTTCAGAGCAAGCTCAATAAGTCTGTAACTCTCGATTTGTCGGCTCGTTATAGCAAGACAAAGGTTCGTGGTGCAGGCGCTAATGCAGTGAATGATGCAGGTTCTACTTCAGAGTCTCGTATGAAGTATGCTACTATCTATCCTGTTATTCCTATTGCAGGCCTCACCGATACCGATGCAATGGATACCGATCCAGAGTTTAATATGTACAACCCTATCGATGTTACCCGCGACAACGATCAGCGTCAGCTCAAGAAGCAGCTTAACGTTAATGGTGCATTGACATGGGAGGTAATTAAGGATCTTCGTTTGAAGACCGAAATCGGTTACGATGACTACAACAACGAGAACGATCGCTTCTATGGTATGACTACCTATTGGATCAAGAACAATGGTTATTCAGGAGCTCCTTCTCCTGGTGTAATCTTGAAGCGTGGTGCTCGTGAGCGTTTGCGTAATACTAACACTGTAAATTACGATTTCAAGAAGCTCCTTCCAGAGTCACATTCTCTCAATATTCTCTTGGGTGAGGAAATGTTGATTACCAAGAGCAAGACCATGACCAATACTGTCATGGGTCTTCCAACCTCTTTCACTGCTGAGGAAGCATGGAAGCTCTCGGCACTTGGTTCTGCAAGTTCAATCAATAACTACTACAACCCAGACGATAAGCTTCTCTCATTCTTCGGTCGTTTGAACTACAACTACAAGGGTCGTTACCTCTTGAGTGGTACATTCCGTGCCGATGGTAGCTCGAAGTTCTCTGAGGGCAACAAGTGGGGCTTCTTCCCTTCTGCTGCATTCGCTTGGCGTTTGTCTGACGAGGCATTTATGGAAGGCACCAAGTCTTGGCTCGATGACTTGAAGGTTCGTCTCTCTTATGGTACTGCAGGTAACAACGGTATTCCTGAGGGTCAGATTGTTCAGTCGTATGCAGCTAACAACTCTACCTGGATCAATGGCGTAAATAGCTACTGGGCTCCATCAAAGGTTATGGCTAACCCTAACCTTAAGTGGGAGACTACTATCACCCGTAATATTGGTATTGACTATAGCTTCTTTAATGGTGTTGTTAATGGTACCATCGATGCTTATTTCAATAATACCAAGGATCTTCTCATCAACTTCCCTGTTTCTGGTACTGGTTACGATACTCAGTATCGCAACATGGGTGAGACACGCAATAAGGGTCTCGAGTTCTCTATCAACTGGAATCCTATCCACGAGAAGAACTATGACCTCTCAATTGGTGGCAATATCTCAATGAACCGTGGTGAAATCTACGATCTTGGCAGCATGGAGGACTTTGGTGCTTCTTCTGGCTGGGCTTCGACCGATATTAATAACGATTTCTGGATTTCTAAGGGAGGCCAGGTTGGCGAAATTCGTGGCTACAAGAACGCAGGCCGTTATGAGGTAAGCGACTTCGAGGGTTACGACAGCAGTGCCAAGAAGTGGATACTCAAGAACAATGTGCCTGATGCTACAGCCATTTTGGGCACCAGCGTTCGCCCTGGTTCTATGAAGATTAAGGATATCAATGGCGATGGCAAGATTTCTGACGAAGATAACACTATCATTGGCAACACCAACCCAGACTTCATCGGTGGTTTCAATGTCAGTGCTCGTGTTTATGGCTTTGACTTCTCTGCTAACTTCACCTACAGTGTAGGTAACGATGTATATAATGCTGATAAGGTTATGTTTACCCAGACCAGCAACCGTCGTTACTACAGCATGGTCGATGATATGGCTATGGGCAAGCGTTGGACCAACCTCCGTGCCGATGGCACCATCTCGAACGATCCTTCAGAGCTCGCTCAGATGAATGCTAAAACCACTATGTGGTCGCCTCTCACTGGCCGCTATGTGCTTACCGATCACTATGTTGAGGATGCCTCTTACCTCCGTCTCAGCACTGTAACTTTGGGCTATACTCTTCCAAAGAACTTGCTTGAGAAGGCTCACATCAGCAATGCTCGTGTTTACTTCACTGGTCACAACCTCTTCTGCCTCACTGGTTACTCAGGTCTTGACCCAGAAGTCTCAACTCGTACTGCAACTCCTTTGACTCCTAATGTCGATTACTCGGCATATCCAAAGAGCCGTCAGTTTGTAATCGGTATTAATCTCAACTTCTAAAACTTGCGATAACAATGAAAGTTAATAAATATATATTGATGTTTGCGCTCGCAGGTGGCATGATGACTTCTTGCGATGATTTCCTTGATGCTCCTACTCAGAGCTCTATGGACGAAGCTACCATCTTCTCGCAGTACACTCTTGCCGAATCGGCAGTGCGCGGCATTCACCAGTCTTTTGGAGAGACCAACTCTTACCGTGGTCGTTTCTCGCCATACTATGGCATGAACACTGACTGCGAATGGCAGAATGGTGGCGATGCAACCAAGATTCCTGATGGTGGTAAATATGACCTCACCGCCTACAATCCATCGAGCAACAACTCTCAGATGAACACTGCCAACAATGCTTGGGCTAAGTTCTATGAGGGTATCGAGCGTGCCAACATGATTATCCGTGGTCTTCGCACTTATGGTAATGTTCAGAACGATCCTCGCATGGCTCAGCTCCTTGGTGAGACTCTCACCTTGCGTGCTATGATCTATCAGGATCTTCTCAAGGCTTGGGGCGATGTTCCTGCTCGTTTCGAGCCAAACACCTCTGAGACTGTATATGTTAAGAAGTCTGATCGTGACGTCATCTATAAGCAGCTTCTTGCCGATCTCGAGGAGGCTGGTAAACTCTGCTACTGGCCAAATGAGAACGATATCACCAAGACCACAGAGCGCGTAAGCAAGGCTTTTGCTAAGGGTCTTCGTGCCCGTTTGGCTCTCTATGCAGGTGGTTATAGCCAGCGTCCTAATTCAATCGAAGACAAGACTGGCTTCTCAGTGCGCCTCTCTAACGATCCAGAACTCAGCCGTTCGGCTATGTATCAGATCGCTAAGCAGGAGTGTCTTGACATCATCAACTCTGGTACTTTGAAGCTTGGCACTTTCGACGCTCCTTTCAAGGCTATGTGTCAGGACGATGTAACCGCAGGTAAGGAAAACATCTTTGAGATTCCTTTCTCTGATGGTCGTGGCCGTGAGCTCTATACCTGGGGTGTGCTTCATGAGAATACCGATAAGTACACTGGTCAGGCAAAGGGTGGTATCAATGGTCCTGTGCCAACACTCTACTTCGACTATGATGTCGATGATGTGCGTCGTGATGTGACTTGCGTACCTTATAGCTGGAAGGATGGAGTGCAGACCATCACAAGCAAGTCTAAGCTCTATTCTCACTATTTCGGTAAGCTCCGTTATGAGTGGATGAAGCGTGTCGTAACCTCTACCAACGATGATGGTATCAACTTCCTCGCTATGCGCTATGCTGATATCTATCTCATGGCTGCAGAGGCTATCAATGAGCTCGACGGCCCTTCAGCTGCTGCTCCTTACCTCAAGCCTATCCTCGATCGTGCTTATCCTGCAGCTAAGGCAAGTGCCATTCTTGCTGCTGCTTCGGCAAGCAAGGACGCATTCTTTGAGGAGATTGTAACCCAGCGTCGATTCGAGTTTGCTGGCGAGCGTCTTCGCAAGATGGACCTCATCCGCTGGAATCGTCTCGGTAGCACACTTGCTCAGACCAAGCAGGACCTCAACGACCTTGCTAATCGTGAGGGCAAGTATGCCGATGTGCCTACTTCACTCTATTGGAAGAACGATGGCGAGACTATCGATATCAAGGGCTTGGGCCATGGCTTGATTTCGGCCGAAGAGGCTGAGGCTCTCAAGATTGCAGGTTACAACGAGGACAAGAACTTCATGAAGCTCGACTCGAAGTATATCGATGCTCTCTATGTTAATGATCCAGACACCAAGCAGTTCTGGCCAATCATGGACGAGTTTATCAACACAAGTAACAATCACTTGTGGAATAATTACGGTTATTAATCCGATAATAACATATCAATTATATGAACAAGTATTTTTACAATATATCTTTGTGTCTTTGCATGGGCGCACTCGTTATGGGTGCAGCCTCATGCTCTGACCCAGACGATGTCATCACTTCTGTTAAATACGATCGCTTGTTCTCTCCTACAGAGGTTAGCACTCGTGTCAAGAATCGCACTTCTGTTGAGATAGCTTGGCAGACTCGCAATGAAAGAGTTGACCAGTACACAATCGAACTCTCAACCGATGAGGCATTTTCTTCAATTGCTCGTTCGGAAACTGCAGCCTTTTCACCTGTTCTCATTGCAGGCTTGGATGGTGAGACCGAGTATTTTGTCCGCATCAAGGCTACAGCCGAAGGTATTAAAGAGAGTAAGTGGTCGCCAAGCGCTAAGTTTAAGACCGATACCGAGAATATCTACAAGCCATCGGTCGATGGTGATGTTCAGGCAACTACCGTAACCTTGCGTTGGACTGCAGGCGAGACTGTTGAAACTATCGAGGTGCTCGATCAAGAAGGCAATCTCCTGAAGTCACAGCCTGTTACTGCCGACGAGTGCTCTGAAGGTGTTGCTACTGTGGCTGGTTTGCAGGGCGAGACCACTTACCAGTTCGTTTTGAAGCGCAATGGCAAGACCCGTGGTTCTGTCACTGTTACTACCGAGCTCGACCTCAATGGTGCTACTAAGGTAACTGTCGATGATGACTGGTATTCAATCTTCCAGAATGCACAGCCAGGCGATGTCTTTGCTCTCATGCCAGGTGAATATACCGCTTATGAAGTAGATGGTTTGCCATTCTCTTCTCTTACTTTGAGCAACAGCATCAGCATCAAGGCAGCTAAGTCAACCGACAAGCCAGTTTTGAGTGGCTTCAACTTCAAGATTGGTGCAGGCGTTTCGCTCGATCTCCTCAATGTGGTGCTCGATGGTAAGAAGCATGCCGATCAGGCATTCATCTTCACCGAAGAGGGCAATATTGATCACTTTGTTGTTTCAGGTTGCGAAATCAGCAATTACGTGAAGGGCTTCTTCTACCTCAATGTGCCTGCTGTTGTTAACCAGATTACTGTCGATAACTGCTTGATTCACGATATTGAGTGCTCTGGTGGCGATTTCTTCGACTCTCGTAAGGGCGGTTACAACAAGTTCGATCTCACCAACTCTACTATCTACAACAGTGCAGCTAAGCGCGATATTTTCCGTTACGATGACGCTTCTGCTACCGTACAGGCCTCTTCAATCATCAATGTTGACCACTGTACATTTGCCAAGGTAGGTAATGGTGGTGCTAACTACCGCATCTTCTATGTTCGTTTCCAGGGCAACTCAATCTCTTTCACAAACAACATAGTTTACGACTTCAACAACAAGCGTGGCTTCTCTGAGCAGAAGAATACTGCTGAACCTGAGTTCGCAGGCAACTACTATTGCAAGACTCTCAACCTTCTCAGTCTTGAAGAGGGTAACACTCAGGCTATCCGTTTCTTCGATACAAAGGGTAAGGATCTTGCATCTTCTCCATTTGCCAATGCCGATAACAACGACTTCACTGTAACCAACGAAGATGTTGCTTACGACAAGGCTGGTGATCCACGCTGGATTAAGTAATCCATTTTTCTACATAGCAGTTTTTTAATAACTACTAATCATATTGAGGGTGTATTCATGGTGGTTCTTTTCCTCGAATACATCCTCTTTTTATTTCTCCATTATGGCCTCATTCCGTTCATTTGTTGCACTTCTGGGCATTCTCGCTTGTCCCCTATCCTGGGCACAACAGCCTTATCGTTCGTCGGTGTGGTGTCCCGATAATGGCGATGGCACCTATACCAATCCTGTCATTTATGCCGACTATTCTGACCCTGATGTTTGTGTTGGCGCTTCGGGGCACGATTTTTATCTCACTGCCTCGTCGTTCAACTGCATTCCGGGTCTGCCCATTCTCCATTCACGCGATTTGGTCAACTGGCAGCTGGTCAACCATGCTGTCAAAGCGCTTCCGCCCTATGATCGTTATGCCACACCACAGCATGGCAATGGTGTCTGGGCTCCCTCCATACGCTACAATCAGCACAACCAGACCTATTATATCTATTGGGGCGATCCCGATTTGGGTGTCTTTGTGGTTACGGCCAAAGACCCTTTGGGCTCTTGGAGCGAACCTCAGTGCATCATTGAGGGCAAAGGTATGATCGATACCACACCTCTTTGGGACGATGATGGCCGTTGCTATCTTGTCAATGGTTGGGCCAATTCTCGTTGTCAGTTCAATTCTGTGCTCACAGTGCGCGAAATGAGTGCCGATGGCCTCCGTCCTATTGGCCAACCGGTCATTGTCTTCGATGGCAATGGCACTGAAAACCGTACTGCCGAGGGACCAAAATTCTATAAACGCGATGGCTGGTACTGGATTTTCTGTCCGGCAGGTGGTGTGCCTACAGGCCATCAGTTGGCCATGCGAAGTCGCTCTCCTTTTGGCCCTTATGAGTGGCAGAAAGTGCTCGAACAAGGTAAAACTACTGTCAATGGTCCGCATCAGGGTGGTTGGGTGCATCTTCCTTCGGGTCAGGACTGGTTCCTCCATTTCCAGGACATGGAGGCATACGGTCGTGTTGTTTGGCTCGAACCTATGCAGTGGGTCGATAACTGGCCTGTCATGGGCCGAAAGACCTCAAAATATTGTGGCGAGCCTGTTCTTTCACATGCCAAGCCTCAGGTAGCCGCAACCTCTCCTATCTGCAATCCTGTTGAGAATGACGAGTTTTCAGCCCCTGTTCTTGGTCCACAGTGGCAGTGGCACGCCAACTATGACCAGACCTTCGGCATGCCCACTGCTTTCGGCTCCTATCGCCTCTTCTGTCATCAGCAAGATTCCCATTGGCGCAACCATTGGCAAACTCCCAACCTTTTGCTTCAGAAGACCCCTGCCCCTAACTTCACTGCCACCACACGTTTCACCTTTTCGGCCAAGGAAGAGGGCCAGTCGGGCGGCATCATCTGCATGGGTCTTGACTATGCCTCACTCATTGTCAAGCGTGTGGGCAATGCGTTTCAGGTGCAGCAGGTGGTTTGTCCGAAGGCCGACAAAGGCACGCCCGAAGAGGCAACCGTTCTGGCCACCCTTGCCCCTACTTCGGCCGATGCTGTTGACTATCAGCCAGCCCTTCATCTCACCCTCTTCATGCGTCTCAGTGTGCAATATTTGGGTGGTGTTGATGAGTTGGGCCAAAACCTGCACAAAGCTCAGGTAACCTTCTCCTTTTCTTCCGATGGCAAGCACTGGACCCCAGCTCCAAAACCTTTCACCATGCGTCAAGGCAAGTGGATTGGTGCCAAGGTGGGTTATGTAGCGTCCGAACCTTCGGGCCTGAAGGTGCGTGGCTGGCTCGATGCCGATTGGTGGCGCATCACCACTCTTAAATAAAAAATGTGACCCGAAATTCTGCTTCTGTAGCAGTTTTTCGGGTCTGTTTGCCTTTCGTTCAAAAAATAACGCTATCTTTGCACCATCATTAATTCTGTTTCGCGATGAAAAAACTCTCCATTCGTCAGATACTGTTCCGTGTTGTGTTCATGGTGGCTGCTGTCGCCTTGGTCGATTATGTCTTCCCGCATCATGATAGCTATCGTTATGAGTATGAGCAGGGCAAGCCATGGCGTTATGGCCGTCTGCAGGCCGACTTCGACTTCCCTGTCTATCATCCCGACTCTGTCATCCGTCAGATGGAGGATAGCCTTCGTCGTCAGGTTGCTCCCATCTATGTGCAAGACTCATCGCGTCTTGTGGGCATTCGGGCACAGATTCGTGGGGTCCGTCGTTCGTTGGGCGAGGAGCCTTTTTACTATCTTCGTCGCAGGCTCGAGCAGTTTTATACGAATGGCATTCTCACCAGTCCCGACAAGAATGCCCTTTCCGAGTCGGGCTTCGATTATGGTCGAGTGCGCGAGAGTGAACATGCACTTCTGCATCGTTCGGCCGATGAACTTCTGAGCGAAAAACAGGTCTTCGACATCCTTCGTGCCGATACAGCCTATGGTGGTGTGTTGCGTTATGTGAGTGGCATGCGCGATTTGGTGCAGGCCAATCTTGTGCTCGATACCGCTGCCATGGAGCGCGAATATGAGTCGCTTCGCAAAACCGTTTCTGCCAGCTACAAAGTGGTTGTGGCCGAAACACGCAACATCGAACAGGGTCAGATTGTCGATGCTGCTACCTTCGATGTCCTCGAGAGTTACAGCCGAGCCCAGGAAGAGCGCATGGCCGAATCGAACAGTGATGTCATGATGCATGTGGGTCAGGTATTGCTCATCTCCTTGCTCTTGTGCAGCATGTTGGGCTTCTTCTATTTCTTCCGCAAGTGGCATCATTTTGAGCAGGCCTACACCCTTGTGGCAGTGGGCATGGTGGTGCTCATGGTGGCCCTTACAGCTGTTGCCAGCGACTATATCATTGGTGGTGCCTATCTGGTTCCTATTGGTGTCACCACCATCACCTTGGCCACCTTCCATGGCAGCCGCACGGCCTATTGGAGCCACATTGTCATGGTGCTTCTCTGCTCGTTCATCGCCCCATCGCGTTTCGAATATCTGCTGGTTCAGAGTGTTGTGGGCATTGTCATCATCTTCCTCATGAACGATGGTCTCACCAATCGTTCCCAGCTCATGCGTGTTTGTGTGGCCGTAGCCATCACCTATCCGCTCATCTATTGTGCCTACACTTTGGCCAACGAGGGCACGCTCAAGACCGTTCCACCCCTCACCTTGCTCATGATGGAGCTCAATGCCTTGTTGCTTCTCATGTCCTATCTCATCATCTTTGCGCTCGAAAAGATGTTCCGCTTCATGAGTGGTGTCACCCTTGTCGAGCTCTGCAACCTGCAGCAAGGTCTGCTTTTGCGTCTGTCGCAAGAGGCTCCTGGCACCTTCCAGCACTCGCTTCAGCTGGCCAACATTGCTGCTGCAGCCGCCCAGACCATTGGTGCCAAGAGTCAGCTGGTGCGCACAGGTGCTCTCTATCATGACATTGGCAAGCTCTGGAAGCCTGTTTACTATACCGAAAATCAGATGGGCTCAAACCCACACTTCAACTTCACTACCGAAGAGTCGGTAGCCATCATCAAGCGTCATGTCACTGAGGGTGTTGAGCTCGCTCACAAGCATGGTTTGCCCGAACAGATTGTCCGCTTCATCACTACCCATCATGGTCGTGGTCTGGTCAAATACTTCTATGTCACCTGGAAGAATGCCCACCCTGGCGAAGAGCCTGATCTCGCCCTCTTCACTTACGAAGGTCCCGACCCAGTGAGTCCTGAAGAGGCCATCCTCATGATGGGCGATGGTGTTGAGGCCGCCTCGCGTTCTCTCAAGGAATATACCGAAGACTCCATTCGCAACCTTGTCAACATGGTCATCGATAACCTTGTTGCCTCGGGTCGCCTCAACAATGCCAAGATCACACTCCTCGACATCCAGCGTGTCAAGGAGTCATTTACCCGCTCTCTCCTATCCATCAATCATGCTCGCATTGCCTATCCAAAAGAGGAGAATTTGCAGAAAAAAGGGGAGAACTAAGTTATATTGCAATTATTCATTTTTCGTAAACAAGGATAGTTAGAAAGTTGAAATCAAGCTTATTAAGTTTTTAGTGCTTTATATTTTTGCTTAAAGTTTTGTCTTTTAGTCGAATAATAGCTACCTTTGCACCAGCTTTACTATGTGAAATACAATCTTTTAGCATACTGAGACTTATTTAATTCACTTTCTAACATCTTTTTTATGAAGTAAATTTTTCATAAAGTAGGTAGAACGTCGGCAACGGCAGTTGCTGTCGGTCTTTTGTCGTGTGGCTCTCAGTCATTGATGGCCGCAAACACCCCTCCTTCAGATCAGCCAAGTGTAGCACCACAGCAGAATGCTACCAAACAGGCAACCCGAAAGATTACTGGTAGTGTGATTGACGATCTGGGCGATCCTCTCATGGGTGCCTCTGTTATGGTCAAAGGTACTAATACTGGTACTGTGACCGATTTGGACGGTCGTTTCTCGCTCGATGTTCCAGAGGGTAGCGAAATTGAAGTTCGTTACATTGGTTTCACCACTAAGGTCATCAGTGTAGGTTCACAGTCATCTTTTAATATAGCTATGTCCGAAGATGCCAACCAGCTCGAAGAAATGGTTGTGGTTGGTTACGGTCAGGTCAAGAAAGGTGATCTCACTGGTTCAGTTTCAGCCATCAAGCCCGATGAGATGAACAAGGGTGTTCAGAGTACAGCACAAGATGCTCTTGTGGGCAAGATTGCTGGTGTTAACATTGTTTCAAACAGTGGTGCTCCTGGTGCAAGTTCTACCATCCGCATCCGTAGTGGTGCCTCTCTCTCGGCTTCCAACGATCCGTTGATCGTCATCGATGGTGTACCTGTCGATAACTCTTCTATCGAGGGTGGCGGCAACGTGATTGGTTCTATCAACCCTAACGATATTGAGACCTTTACTGTCTTGAAGGATGCATCTGCTACCGCTATTTATGGTAGCCGTGCTTCGAATGGTGTCATTGTTATTACCACCAAGAAGGGTACCGATGGCAGCCTTAAGTTCAACTACAATGGCAATGTCTCTTTTGCAACTGTTGCCAAGCGTCTCGACCCACTTTCGGCCGATGAGTTCCGCAAGTTTGTTCCTACTGTAACTGGTGTTCCTGCCGATGCAGTTTTTGGTACCGCTAATACCGATTGGCAAGATGAGATTTTCCGCACAGCTATTGGCACCGAACACAACCTCTCTGTAGCTGGCAATATCAAGAAGCAGGCTCCTTTCCGTGCATCTGTTGGTTATACCGATCAGCAAGGTATCATCAAGACCAACCGTTATAGCCGCTTCACTCTCGATACCGGCATCAATCCAACCTTCCTTAATAAGCACCTCGATGTGGCTCTCAATGCCAAGTATTCGGCCGAGAACAATTACATCGTTGATGGTAGCGTTGTGAACAATGCCCTTCGTTACGACCCAACCCGTCCTGTCAAGACCGGCAGCTCAACCGCTTCCAGCGACCCAGGTTTGGGTTACTTCATCTGGATGAATGGCAACTCACCTATGGCTATTCAGACCGATAATCCTGTGGCTCAGCTCAACCTTATTGACAATAAGAATGCCATTGATCGTTTCATTGGCAATGCCACTTTGCGCTATAAGATTCATGGCCTCGAAGACCTTGTGCTCAATGCCAACATGGGTCTCGACTACTTGGTGAGCAAGCATACCAAGGATGCTCCAGATAAGGCAGGTATGATGTACACTTCGAACATCAAGGACGGCACTGGCCTTGACTATGATGGCAAGCAGAAGAAGCGCAACACCTTGCTCGATCTCTATGCCAACTACAGCCACACCTTCGGCAAGAAGCACGATTTTGGTGCCATGGCAGGTTATGGCTGGCAGCACTTCTGGAAGAAGTATGACGACACCACCCTTTCACCTTCGGGCAAAGAGCTCTTTTCACCTTACCACTATGAGACTGAGTATTACCTCCTCTCTCTTTACGGTCGCTTGAACTATACCTACGATAGTAAGTATATGGTGACCGCTACCCTTCGTGCCGATGCATCATCACGTTTTGCATCCAACAATCGTTGGGGTTACTTCCCATCAACCGCATTGGGCTGGCGCATCTCTGACGAGGCCTTCCTCAAAGACAATGAGGTTTGTTCAAACCTCAAGCTTCGTCTCTCTTATGGTCAGACCGGTCAGCAGGATATCATCAACGACTATCCTTACATGTCTTCATTCTCGGTTTCTTATCCTGAGTCAAGCTATCGCTTTGGCGACAAGTGGTATCCTACCTATCGTCCGAATGCCTATGACTCTGACATCAAGTGGGAGACAACTACCACCTGGAATGCAGGTTTCGATTACGGCTTCCTCAACAATACAATCTATGGTTCGGTTGATATCTACAAGCGTAATACCAAGGACCTCCTCAACACCATCAATGTTATTTCGGGTACCAACTTCTCTTCTGTCTTGACCACCAACATTGGTGAGATGGAAAACAAGGGTGTTGAGTTCTCTATCAACGCTTTGGCTATCCGAACCGATAACTGGACCTGGGAGATTGGCTTCAACTACACCTGGAACACTTCAGAGATCACCAAGCTCAATGTCATTGACTCAGAGTCGAACTTTGTTGAGACAGGTGCTATTTCGGGCACTGGCAAGTATGTGCAGATCTTCAAGATTGGCGAGCGTCCATACACCTTCTACCTTGCCAAGCAGGCATACGATGAGAATGGCAAGCCAAGCCCGATGGCTCTATTTCTTCAACCGAGACCCGTTACTCAACCGGCAAGAGTGCACTTCCTAAGTCGTTTGTTGGCCTCAACACCTCACTCACCTACAAGAACATCTACCTTGGCGTCAATGCCCATGGTTCTTTTGGTGCTTATGTTTATAACTATGTGCAGGCCGATCAGTATTTGCAGTCAACCTATAGCGATCAGGGCAGCTTCTCTAACATCCTGCCTTCAACCCGCAACCTTGGTTTCGAGACCCAGCAGCTCTATTCAGACATCTTCCTTGAGAAGGGCGATTTCTTCCGCATCGACAACATTACGCTTGCCTACACCTTCCCTAAGGTTTGGAATAAGAAGAGCAACTTGCGTGTGGCATTTGCTGTGCAGAATGTTTGCACCTTCACAGACTATAGCGGCATTGACCCAGAACTTTCGTTCGGCATTGACCGTGATGTCTATCCTCGTCCACGCACCTTCTCTTTGAGTGCTAATCTCAACTTCTAATCCAGGATGTCTCTCTTTTTAAATGTAAATACAATGATCAAGAATATTAAATTATATTTGGTGTTGTTCTTTGCATGCTGTGGTCTGTCGTCTTGCTTTGACGATCTCGACACCATGCCACTCGACAACAATCAGCTGGTAGGCGAGCAGGTTTACTCTACTGCCGATGGCTATATGGGCATGCTTGCCAAGTGTTATGGTTCTCTCATCCTTACCGGCCAGAAGGGCGGTGATGGTGGCGATGGTGACCTTCAGGGTGCCAACGAGGGCTATTCAGGCTATGTGCGTTTGCTCTTCTATCTGCAGGAGCTCACTACCGACGATTTCCTCATGCCATCAAGCTCAAATGGCTTGCGCAAGTGCCTTAACATGCAGTGGGATTCTTCGAATGCTGCAGTCATCACCTGGACTTACCAGCGTCTCTACATGACCATTGCCTACTGCAACGAAATGCTTCGTGAGTGTACCGAAGACAAGCTCAAGGGTCGTGGCCTCTATGAGGCTTTGGGTGCCGATTGTGAGAAGATTCGTGCCGAGGTGCGTTTCCTTCGTGCATACTGCTATGCTCAGCTCTGTGACCTCTTTGGCAATGTGCCATATATTGACGAAGAGACTGGTGTCAAGGAGATTCCTTCTCAGATGAAGCGTGCCGAAGTCTTTGCTTTTGCCGAGGGCGAACTCAAGGCTATCGAGAACTCTCTGGCTGCACCTCGCACCAATGTTTATGGTCGTGTTGACCGTGTGGCTGCTTGGTTCCTCCTTTCGCGCATGTATCTCAATTCAAAGACCTGGATTGGTTCTGACCGTTATGCCGATGCTTTGGCCTATGCCAAGAAGGTTATCAACGAGGGCCAGTATCCTTTGGCTTCCGATTATCGCCACATCTTCCTGGCCGACAATGACCAGTGCAAGGAGATCATCTGGCCTCTTTGTCAGGATGGTCAGAAGGCTCAGAGCTCTGCAGGCACCAACTTCTATGTCAAGGCCTTTGTCAATGGTCCAATGAACGAAATCTATCAGACCGGTGTTGGTTCTCGTGGTTGGGGCAATGTTCGTGCAAAGACCACCTTTGTCGATGCCTTCGATGCCAGCGATGTTGAGTTCCGTCTCAATGATACCTGGGGCAACACCAAGAACGATAAGCGTGCTCAGTTCATGACCGCTTTGGCCAACCAGAAGAAAGATACCTGGGACGATAAGGAGCAGATGACCTCAACCTTCACCTGTGGCTATGGCTACATCAAGTGGCGCAATGTGACTCGCGATGACAAGCCAGCTCCTCAGGGCGAGGCTTACTCTTCAATCGACTTCCCAATGTTCCGCACTGGTGAGGCTTACCTCATTGCAGCCGAAGCTATCCTCCGCAGCAATGGTTCTAAGTCTGAGGCTCTTGACTATGTCAATGAGATTCGCCAGCGTGCCTACATGAGCGATAAGTATGCCGTTGCTGGTGTCAGCTCAGCTGTTTCGGGCAAGATTACCGAATCTCAGCTCACTCTCGACTTCATCTTGGCCGAGCGCCAGCGTGAGCTCGCCTCTGAGCTCGTTCGTCGTACCGACCTCATTCGCTTTGGCAAGTTCACCAAGGGCAACAACTGGGATTGGAAGAATGGTGTTCGTCTTGGCTCTGATGTTGATGATCACTACAATGTCTTCCCAATTCCTGAGGCCGAGCTCACCAACAACCCATCGCTCGTTCAGAACGACGGTTATAAGAAGTAAAAAACTGCTGCTATGAAAAAGATTTTCAGTCTTCTGTTTTTCTCTTTAGCAGCCTTATCAGTACAGGCACAGACCTCTCGCGAGGAGGTTTGTGCCAATCTTGACAAGGCGGGTGGCGTTTATCTGGTTTATCCCGAACCCACCGAGGCACTTACCCCTGCCCCTAAAGGTTACGCACCTTTCTACATCAGCCACTATGCACGTCACGGTTCGCGCTATCTCATTAGCGATCGTGACTATGGCTGGGTCATGACTTTGCTCGAAAAGGCTCAGAAGCAGCAGGCACTTTCAGCCTTTGGTCAGGAGGTGCTCGAGCGTTTGCACAACATCTGGCCTTTGGTCGAAGGCCGTGGTGGCGACCTCACCCCAAAGGGTGTTCGTCAGCATCAGGGCATTGCCGAGCGCATGTATCGCAACTTCCCAGCTGTCTTCAAGGGCGACCGAAGCGTGTCGGCTCGCTCCACTGTGGTGTTGCGTTGTGCCATGAGTATGACCGCTTTTGGCGATCAGCTCAAGGGTCTCGCTCCTAACCTCTCAATCAGCTATGAGGCTAGTGAGAAGTATATGAACTATCTCAACTATCATGCCGATGAGGCCAACCTCTTCACCCATCGCCAGAATGGTCCTTGGGTGTGCGAGTATCAGAAGTTTGCGCGCGAACGTCTGCACCCAGAGCGCATGGTTTCGGCTCTCTTCTCAAGTCAGGACTTCATCCGTCGCAATGTCAATGAGATTGACCTCATGTGGGGCTTCTATTGGATTGCTGTCGATATGCAGGACATTGATACCGACATCCGCTTCTATGATGTCTTTACTCCCGATGAGATGTTCGAGCTCTGGCAGTGCAACAGCTACTGTTTCTATGCCAGCGATGCCAACCACACCGGTAGCCGTGGTCTCACTGTGGGCAATGCCAAGAACCTGCTTCGCAACATTGTTGAGAGTGCTGACGAGGCCATTGCCGACAACAGCAAGGCAGCTACCTTCCGTTTCGGTCACGATGGCAACGTGATTCCTTTGCTCGCTATTCTCGGCATCGAAGACTTCAATGTTGAGCTCTCGGGCCCAGAAAAAGCGTATGAGAAGTGGGCCGACTTCAAGGCTGCACCTATGGCTGCCAATGTGCAGATTGTTTTCTTCCGCAACAAGGCAAACCATGTCATTGTCAAAGTGCTTCACAATGAGCGTGAGGTGCATATTCCTGTCAAGACCGACAACTTCCCATACTATAATTGGACCGATGTCAGAGATTTCTATCTCTCCATTCTTCAGAAATAGTTGTTAGTAAAATTGCATAAAGTTTGAATTTTCCGGGCGGCAGTAAGCTTTTCATGTTGGCTTGCTGCCGTTTTCGTTTTAGTTC
>JAUNCV010000213.1 GCA_030526445.1 Bacteroidales bacterium
TGGAGCCAAGGAGCCACAAAGAAAAGAGCCTCGGAGAGGGTCGGTTATGGTAGCAACCCGACTTCTCGGACAGCCTCCACCCTCGCGCAAAGGCTTTGGGAGAACCTCGGTGGTTGCATCGGCTAATTTGCTCTGTTCAAGCATTTTTTGCCACTATCGTGCTTCTTTACAAAATCTTTTAGTAAATTTGTAACGTGAACGTAGCCAATGGCGCGTTTGCTACCATTCGGGGTGCATGGCGTTTCATCGTCAAGCACCTTGATTGTTTGTTACATCATAAGCATGATCCGTCATCACCTCTTGTGCTATGGTCAAGCATGTTACCACTAGATTCAACAAAAAAAATTTCGCTTTATTCATCGCAAACGAAGCGGAAAGCCGATGACGTTGATATCACCACAATTTCACTTCTATTATTCACATCCGATGTTTTCACAAAAAATTTGCGTTGGTTGTGTAGAATTTGCTGATTTATTGCTATCTTTGCTGGCAGATAACTCTTGAATGGTGGGATATTCGCGGAAATTGAGTCTGCGCAGAAGTGCCTTCTGTTCAGGAGTTTTCTGTATCGTGCACGTTTGCTAGCGCGTGGCGATGCTTGGCGACATCTCCGTGAGGCTTCGACGCTGCGGTTTGAAGGATGTAGCCAGAAATTGGTTCTGACGAATTGATACCGAACCAGCAGGCTGATTGTCGGTTGAAGTAGGCTTGCTAGAATCGTTAAGAGAAACCGACTCCTCGACTTGGGCCATCAGATGCAAGCAGAACACATCATCAATCCAAGCCACATTCGCCCCACTGGCAGTGGCTTGGATATTTTGTTTACACTACACACGCCCCCTTGGCGTGGCATCACAACCGAAAAAAGCCCATCGTTACGCTGGATGTAACGATGGGTATAAATTATTTAGGGTAAAATAATTCGCGGGGAGATTATTCCTGCTCTACAGCGGCCTGCGCCGCTGCGTTGGATTGTTGTCCCTATGAGAGTTAGACGGTTTTCCGAATCCGGTTCAAATCAATGCTATTTTGTATTTATCTTGTCGGTAAGGTCGTAGTACAGCTGCACTGAAACCTCGTTGGCGAAAGCCTCTGCCCATGCTCTTGTCGTCCCATATGTCTCCAGTTTCGTCTCCGTCACGGTACAAATCGGTACTTGAATCGACTAATTTGCTCTCTTCAAGAACATTTTTGCTTGAATCGTATGATTTTACAACATTTTGTAGTAACTTTGTAGCGCTCACGAATACATCAGAAACGTTTGAGCGACCATTAGGAGTGTTGGACTTTTCGTCCAGCACTTCTATTTTTGTTACCTCATAGGTATAATGGCCGTTCGCTATATCCGGTTTCTTGTATTCTTTCATCG
Organism: Bacteroidales bacterium; assembly: GCA_030526445.1. Lineage (GTDB taxonomy): Bacteria > Bacteroidota > Bacteroidia > Bacteroidales > UBA3663 > Liminaster. Next base: position 1,370 of record JAUNCV010000213.1, read on the forward strand.
TGGTTTTTACACGATAGATTGTACCATCTATTTTCACAGCTCCAGCAAAGCGGTGGATTAGCACATCTTCATTGAAACCATTCTCCCATTTACGTTCACCATTCTTTTTCATAACATCAGGATGTTCTTCAATCTCAATGCTGCTATTTATTACCTCATGCAGTTTGTCCATGACAGCAATGTGAACACCAATATTTTCACTATCCTTTGCATGGTTGGCGGATTCTTTAAGAGAATTCGGACTTATAACATAGTTGAACTTTGAACCAAAGTTGTCATAATGCTGTGGCTTTAATTCACGTTCTTTCTTACCATCAACTTGTTTTGAATACCTTTCAATTGCGGCATCACGGGCTTGTGATATAGCGTCATGCCTTTATATTGGTGCTTCGGCACATCAACTTAGTCAATTCAGATCTGAACTTGACAAGGTGCATCTGCGTGGTCTTGCCGCGTTTGTTGGTGTATTCTGCAGGCTCGATGGTGTAGCTATTCGATTGTAGAGGAGTAGTTTCACCAACAGAATTATCTTCTGAATCGACTTCATTCGACTTCTCAATCTTATTTTCAACGACTTCTTGTGATTTATTTTGTTTATTTGAAGTTTTCTTACTACTTTTGCCATCAGAAGAAATTCCGTTTTGCGGAGTAGCCGTGCCATTCCGCTTGCCCTCGGGTTCCGTTTCAATGTCACTACTGCTGGCGGAGACGGATTTTTCCTCAGAAGATTGGTCAAGAGCAGAAATATCTTCGGTGTCTGCCGGCTGCTGAGTTTCAGTAGGACTGATGGAGGTACTACCGTCCTCCGACCATTTTTCTAATATACTTGGCTTATTCCTGTAGGGTACACGCCTGCCAGCTGAATCACGATAAAAGAATGTCTTATGCAAGACAATCTTGTCATTCTCCTTAGAAAGTTCCGCAACAACCGCATAGCCTTTGTCTAAATTCTTGACGAAGGCAATTTTTAAATTACCACCATCTGACAAATCCTTGATGTCGTCATAACTATCAAGAATTGTTTGAATGTTGATGTATTCGCTCACATCAAGTTCGGGGTTCAATGGATATTTCATGGGGGCTGTTAAGATTCTTGATGTTGCTTTTGGTAGATAAGTTGCGGAGAGGCGGCGCAATCCCCTTGGGGATTGGATGTGTGTAGGCAGGTATGCAGCGGAGGCGCTGCGAAATGGAGCGAAGCGGAATGAAGCAGTGCCGGAGCGAAATGCCTGCACCCGATGCGCCCTCAAAATGCATTCCATGGGAATG
>JAUNCV010000214.1 GCA_030526445.1 Bacteroidales bacterium
GATGTTGGATTGGTTGAGACCTTCAAACGTGACGATGAGGGTACTGTTCAAAGACGAAATCTTGAGATTGACTTTGTTGTAAATCGCCATGATGAACGTCTGTACATCCAGTCGGCTTATGCTTTGCCTGATAGCGAGAAAGTAGCTCAAGAGCAAGCTTCGCTATTGCAGGTAGCTGATGGTTTCCGAAAGATTATCATAGCAGGCGATCGTTATTCTTCTGGCTATAATGCAGATGGTATTCTTATGGTTGGCCTTTACGATTTCCTTCTCAGTAGGGTGGATATTTGGAAATAATCATGATATCTAAAAAAAATACCGCCAGCAAGGGATTCCTTGTTGGCGGTATTGTCATTACCCAGCGTGTGCTTTTTTAGACATTTGGGGTTAATCAATAACCAGGGTTCTGTGGTCTGATACCAAGATCCTCCTTCGAGAGGCCCAGTGGAATAGGCTGACGATAGAACTTACCTGCCACATTGTTGGCCTTAGCCTGCAAGTGCTTATGAATCTTCTGGAAGTAAGCATAAGCTTCAGACGAAGGATAAGCATTTGGATCGGCAACCGATGACTCTGGGTAGTGCTTGAAGTTCTTGACGCGCAAAACATACTTGTTGAGAGCCTTCCAGCGATACAGGTTCAAAAGGTGCTTCTGCTCGTAGGTGAACTCGTAGGTCCATTCATCCTGGATATCCTGGAAGGTTGGTGCAGCGATTGGTTCGATGCCGGCACGATCACGCAACTGGTTGAAGTATGTGGCAGCCTCTGTGCTGTTGCCCAACTGAACCAAAGCCTCGGCCAGGTTGAGGAGTACCTCAGCATAGCGAATCTCAATACGATCTACAGAGTTGTACTTGATCTCAAGATTCTCAGCATTCTCATACGACTCATCGTAACCCTTGCCATTGATTGGTGTATAGTATGGCGAATAGTAATTGTAGTGCTTACCATCTTCTGGGTTTACGGCATCGATGATGTATGTCTTAGCCAAACGCTTGTCGTTAGGATATTTGGCAAGCCATTCGTCGTAGAGGTCATCGTCGGCAGCCTCGGTATGATTCTCCGAGAATGTCTTTCCATTCTGTCCGTTCAGATATGGAAAGGTCCAGGAGCAGTGGGTCTGATGGTTGCCCTGAGCATCCTCATTATCACCATTGTGTGCAATGGTCAGAAGGTGCTCATTGTCCTTGAGTTTGTTGCTCTCATAGTCGCGACCAAAGAGTTTTGAGAAATCGGCAGCCAGTTTCAGTTTGTTGGATGCTACCACCTTTTTACCCCATTCTACAGACTTGGCAAGCTTCTCTGGATCGGTACGGAATTCAGGATCGACCTGACTGTTTTTGATAGCCTCGATCTCGGCTGTGGTGAGTGGTTTGTCGCCCCATGCCAGATAGGCGCGCTGCAAAAGTGCCTGAGCAGCCTGTTTTGATGGGATGCGTGGGTCACCGTCATAGTCCTTGAGCAGTTTCTCTGCATCGGTCAAGTCTTCGATAATCTGAGCATATACATCATCGATTTCCTGACGGACGGTAGTTGAACCACCCTTTTCGGTAAATACAGGAACAGGACCCCACAACTGAACCAAGTACAAGTACGAAAGGCCACGAAGCAGCTTAACCTTACCTACAGCTGCATCATAACCGGCTTGTGTCACTTTGCCAGCCTGGAAAGCCGAGTCAACAGAGGCAATAGTGATGTTGTCGTTCGAAATAGATGAGTAGAGATTGCCGAAAATCTTGCGCTGATACCAGGTGTCTTCAAGCTGTTCCAGACGGCTATTCAATGGACCCTCTTTGTCTTCTGTGCCTTCGAACGAGATTAAGCGGTCTGTGTTCAATTCGATAACGAACGAGAAAGAAGATGAGAGACGCTGCAATGGGCCATAAGAATCATTGGCCAAAGCCAAGGCGGTTGCATCGTCGGTTACTACAGAACTGCCAGTGATAATATTGGGTTCATCGTTATCATCGTCAGAGCAAGAGGTGAACACAGGGCTGAGGGTGAACACCGAGGCAAGCAAGGATGCTGCCAAGAAGCGGAATTTGTTGTTCTTTTTCATAACACAATACCTTTTTTAAATGTTATTACTATTTGTTGTTTTTATTATTTTTTGACACTGCAAAGATACGGGCTTTTTCAGACCTGTACAATCGCTCAATTGTGGCAAAATCATACCATGAGTTTGGTATTTAGGGCTTATATTGCCCATTTTCGCTCATTTTTTCAGCTTTTTTAGACAAAAAAACAGCATTGGATGTTGGTATCCTCATTGCGAGTGACGCATATCCAATGCTGTTTCAAGAAACTAAAAAAGTGTGTATTAAGAAATCAGAAAGTTATTCCTGCACCAAATGTCAGACTTCGGGCCGAAGGATAGGCGCCTGTGTCAGTTCCGCTCGCTACTTCTGGGTCATAACCTGAGTAGTGGGTTATGGTAAAGAGGTTCGATGCCTGGGCAAAGATACGCAGGTTTACAGGATGATTGTTGATCTCCTTGCAGATAGTGTAACCTACGGTCAGGTTCTTGAGCTTGAGGTAAGAACCGTCCTCGATATATCGGCTATCAATATAGTCGGAAACTCGGGTCTTGAAAAT
>JAUNCV010000023.1:0-3376 GCA_030526445.1 Bacteroidales bacterium
TAGAGCACTGGTCTCCAAAACCAGGTGTCGCGTGTTCGAACCATGCCACCCGTGCCATCATCATCATTAAAACCATTTATTTGCGGGTATAGCTCAATTGGTAGAGTGTCAGCCTTCCAAGCTGAATGTTGCGAGTTCGAGTCTCGTTGCCCGCTCTAAAACAAAGAACTCACTGGTCTGAAAAGATCAGTGAGTTTTTTGTGTACCTGCAAACAATTTTGTTTCTGTTCGAACAAAGCCTTTATTTATTATTTCTATAAGAGAAAAAAACATATGTTGAGGCTCTCTTTTTTACGACATGATGAGTGAAATAATGCCGCTTATAGCGATGTATGCGTAAGATATTTGTTTAACCAAATCGGTTGACATGTGCTTGAACACTTTAGCACCGATCCACGTTCCGATAGCAACTGCAACAATGCCATAGAGAAATGCGTATCCAACTTCCTGTGTCAAAAAGCCGTTGTTAATTCTGAAGCCCAGCATCATGATATTGCCAAGTAGCAGGTAGCTCATGGTCAATGCCACATATTCATCTTTGTCTTTCGAGCAGGCAAGGAAATAGAGCACAGCTGCAGGCCCGTGCATTGCAAAAAGGCCGCCCATGACGCCCGAAATTGTTCCCATCGTAATCTGTATGGTCAAAGTTGGTTTCACTTTTACATGCTTGCTGATGACCAAAAACCAGATTGCAGCAATAATAAGTGTTACACCTAAGATGCGTTTCAGAAGCCTGTCATCGGCCAAAGTGATGAAATGGATCGAAGCACACGACGAAACGATAAATGTGATGAGAATTGGCGTTAGTTTTTTCCAGTCAATATGGTGCCAGTTTTTGATAGTAACAATGATCGAACCGCACATGGCAAGAATGCCCGAAAGTGTTGTCGCTTCTCCGTAAGAGGGCAGGAGATAGGGAAACCAAGCCATGGTGAAAACACCGAATCCGAAGCCGCAAACTCGTAATACAAAAGCACCGGCAAGACTGAGTAGAAAGATGAATAATATGTCGGTCATATTTATAAAAATGAAAATGCGAATATAGGTGAATTATCTTTTTGCGATGCAAAAGTAATTCTATTTGTCTATTCTTCCAAATTATTGACTTATATCTTTGCTGTTTCAGAAAAAAACTGCTATCTTTGCACACATCATTTGTCACTGTTATCTATTTTTTCGAAAATGAATCTGTTACGAATTGCTGTACTTTCCATCTTTTCTTGTCTGTTTACTTGTGGCTTCAGTCTGCCTCAGGGCGACTCTATCATGGCATTAGAGCGGCTCGAGCAGCAGGCTTTTCATTTTCTTGAGGTCGAGCAGTATGATTCGGCAGCCATCATAGGCGAAGAGTTGTTGAACGAAGCTTATCGTATTGAAGACTATCATGGCTATGTTGTTTCTGGCCATATTTGTCTTGGTCTTGTTTCTGCTCGAAGCGGCAATATTGAGCTTGCCATGGGTCATCTTGGTCAAGCCCATTCCAATGCGTTGTCCGATAATAATCCGGTTGTTCAGGAGTCTTTCAACGAGCTTTATCGTCTGGCTCAACGCGAACATAGTGAGCGATTGCGCCATCAGTCAGCCTTTGTCGTTGCCCTCATTGCTTTGATAGCGATGTTTGTTATTCTTGCCTTGCTTGTCTATTTCTATTGGCAGAAGAATCGTCTTTACGAGGCCATTGTTCGTCTGAATCATGATAATCTTGTTCGAGAGCAGTTGTGCAAAAACTCTGTTCGCCCCAAGGTTAATGACGAAAAGCGTGATGAGCTTGTGCAGCGTCTTGAACTGCTTATGCACGAAGAGAAGCTTTATCGCGAAAACTTGCTTACTCGCGACAAGGTTGCCGATATGCTCAATACCAATCGCACCTATCTGGGTCAGATCATGAGCGAAGTGTATCAGAAGAGTTTTACCCAATACATCAATGATCTTCGCATTGACGAAGCCATCCGTTTGCTCGATAATCCGAAGAGCACGCGTCCCGTTCGTCTCATTGGTCAGAATCTTGGTTTCAACTCGGTCACCACGTTCAATGCTCAGTTCCAGAATCGTACTGGCATGACGCCTGCACAATATCGCAAGAAAGTACTTTCTTTGAGCCGTTCGGCCGAAGAATAGTTGCCGAAATTGTAGCAATATGCAAGCAACACACACACAATATCGACAAATGGTATATCAAAATCGGCAATTGTCAAAATTGTAACTCTCTTTTTTACAGTCTGTTTATTAAATAAGGATATATTTGCAATGTCTTTTAGGCAAAAAGCAAATATATCCACTCTTTTTATATTTAATATGAGTAAAATGATTTCCCCCAACAACAGTCTGCTGCAACGCATGCTCATGTTTGTTGTCATGGTTCTTCTCACAGGTGCCACTTGTGCATTTGCGCAGAAGGGTTATACCCGCGACATCATGGGCATTGTGCTCGACGAAAATGGTGAGCCTCTGCCAGCCGCACAGGTTCTTCAGCAGCGACAGAGTAACAATGAGAGTCTTCATGGTGTAGTGACCGACCTTAATGGTCACTTCACATTGACCATTCCTACTTCGGCTCAGGCCATTGAAATTTCTTTCATTGGTTATAAGAAGAAGATTGTTGCTCTTTCGAACGAGAAAGATTACAAGATCGAGATGGAGCCACAGAGCGAAATGCTCGATGAGGTGATGGTTACCGGTTACCAGACTCTGAGTAAAGAGCGCTCCACAGGTTCGTTTACCGCTGTCAAGGCCAAAGATCTTGAGCAGATCCGTCCTTCATCGCTTGGCAATTTGCTCGAAGGCCAGATTGCGGGTTATACCGATGGCATGCTTCGTGGTGTCACAACTATGAATGGTGTTACCACTCCGCTTTATGTGGTCGATGGTTTCCCTATCGAGAGCAGCCGTTACAGCGCATATGGTTCGCTCCTTGAGTCGGTGCCACAGCTCAACATGGAGGATATTGAGAGCATCACTGTGCTCAAAGATGCTGCTGCAGCCTCTATCTATGGTGCGCGTGCAGCCAATGGCGTCATCGTCATCACTACCAAAAAGGCCAAAGAGGGCCAGACCAACATTCACTTCTCTAGCACATTTACCGTTCAGCCATACGAATATTATACCGATAATATCCTCGATGCTGCAGGCATGATTGGCATTGAGCGTGAGTGGGCTGCTGCCAATGCTCAGCTCCAGGATCCTGCTAAGTCGGCTGCCTATGCACAGACTTTGCTCGACAATGCCAATTACACTTCGGCCGGCATCCGCACTTTGCTCAAGGCTTATGCGGGTCAGATCTCTATGGCCGATGCCAATGCTCAGCTCGATAATTGGGCCAAGATGGGCTACAAGTATTATCGCGATGCAGAGAAGGCCTCAAAGCAGAATCCTTTCT
>JAUNCV010000023.1:3470-4279 GCA_030526445.1 Bacteroidales bacterium
AGAATACTTTCTATCAGCAATACAATCTTTCATTCCAGAAGAGCTTGGGCAACAACAACTTCTCGGCCTCGCTCACCTATAAGAACGATCGTTATAGCGATAAAAATTCTGATGGCAATTCCTATGGCCTCAACCTCAAGAACTCTACTCGTTTCAATCGCGTCTTGAGTGTCGATTTGGGTGCTTATATGAATTATGGCCGAAAGAACAATCAGAACTATAGCCCCTTCTCTCCAGGCTTCAATTTCATGCCTTATCAGAGTCTCTGGAATGCCGATGGCACACCATTCACCAGCTATTATGCCGATCGTGCCAGCGTGTCAAGTGTCAACACACTCAAGGAGTATAACATGCTCTCGATGGACTTGACTCCGCTCGATGAGATGAATCGCAACATCAGCAAGCAGAAAGATTTTGATGCGCGCGTCTTTGCAAAAATCAATCTCAAGTTTACTGAATGGCTCAACTACTCTGCTCAGTATCAGTATGAATTGGGCCGCTACGATACTCGTCAGCTCAAGGAAAAGGAGTCTTATGATGTTCGAAGCTTTGTCAATACCTGGACTTGCTGGACACCCGACTACACATCCGTTAAGCAGTATGTGCCTAATGGCGACATCCTCAAGACACAGAACCAGACCACCGATGCCTGGAACTTCCGTCAGCAGCTCAACTTCCAGCGCACCTTCGCCGGCAAGCACGATGTTGTAGCGCTCGTGGGTCAGGAGCTTCGTCATCAGAAAATCTATTCGCGTTCCGACAATCTTTATGGTTATGACGAGGCCATGCTTTCGCACACCACCATCGAT
>JAUNCV010000023.1:4289-16998 GCA_030526445.1 Bacteroidales bacterium
GCTTCGTTGGCTACTCTTTCGGGCATCCTCATGTCGGGCAGCTGGAGCCAAACCTCGAATGGTACCTATCTGCGCGAACTGCAGAACCGCTATGTGTCGGTCTATGGCAATGCAGCTTATACTTTCGATGACAAATACACCGCCACTGCCAGCATCCGTTACGATAAGTCGAACCTCTGGGGCATCGACTCGAGCCAGAACAAGCCTATCTGGTCGCTTGGCGGCAGCTGGAACATGCATCGCGAAAGCTGGCTGAGCAATGTTGCTTGGCTCGATATGCTCAAGATGCGCGCCTCATACGGTATCGGCGGTAACGTGGCCAAGGATTCGGCTCCATACCTCACTGCCCACTATTATCCTAACTACAACGTGGGTGGCAACTATGGTCAGGTCGGCAGCCGTCCTAATCCAGACTTGTCGTGGGAGAAGACCACAACCATCAACATTGGTTTCGACGTTGCTGTGTTCCATGGCCGTCTCAATGCCAGCATCGACTATTATAATAAGAAGGGCGAAAACCTCTTGGCCAACACCATGGGCGTGCCTACCGAGGGCTTCGGCTACAACACCTACAGCATCAACAATGGCGAGATGCTCAACCGCGGTGTTGAGCTCTCTCTTTCGGGCGATATCATCAAGACCAAAGACTGGACCTGGAGCGCCAACCTCCTCTTTGCTTACAACAAGAACGAGGTCACCTATGTCAATGTCAAGGCTCCATTCTATCTGCTGCAGCTCGACTATGCCAGTGCCTATCCTATTGTGGGCAACCCATACCACGCCATCTATGCCTACAAGTGGGCTGGCTTGAGCGAAGAGGGCTTGCCACAGGTCTATGATGCCAAGGGCAATGCTGTGACTTACAATCCCGCCGATTTTGACGCCATCGAGTATGCCGGCACTACCACGCCTAAGTACTCTGGCTCGTTTGGCACTTCGCTTCGCTACAAGAACTGGAGTCTCTCGGCTCTCTTTGTCTATGCAGGTGGCCATAAGATGCGCAATTATTTCCTCCCTATGTTGAGCAACAGTTACAACTATGCCACCTGGAGCTACGAGCCATCTATCTGGGCTGGCATCAATGCCGACATCAAGAACCGCTGGATGCAGCCTGGCGACGAGCAGCACACCAGCATTCCTCGCCTCCTTTTTGCCGACGATCCGCTCTTCTCGTCCGATCTCTATGACATCTACAACTATGCCGATGTCAATGTTCTTTCGGCCAGCAATGTTCGAATCAAGAATATTTCGCTCTCATACACCTTGCCAGCCAATGTGCTCAAGAAGTGCATGATCAAGGGTGCTCGTTTCAATATGAACATTGAGAATCTTGCCACCATGGCCAGCAATAAAACTGCCAAATATCTCATGGGCGGCTACGAAAAGCCAAACTTCGTGTGGGGCATCAATCTCGATTTCTAATATAAAACCGACAAAGACTTATGACTATTCATACAAAACATCTCTTTGCAACAGGCTTGTTGGCCATGGGTTTGGCCTTCACCTCGTGCGATGATTTCTTGAGCGATGTGCCTAAGGGTCAGAAGATTCCCGAGAGCTATGCCGATTTCGAGGCCTTCCTTCGTGCCGAATATGGCAACCATCGTCTCGACCCGGGCCAGGCCGTTATTCTCGACAACGATCGCTATGTCACCAACTCCTACATGAACTACTACCCACTCTGGGCAGCCAACTTCATCTGGGACGAGACGGCCGACCGCATAGCCCTCAATAAGAGCGACGAAACTACCTACTATGCCACCTATCAGGGCATCTCTTCGTTCAATCTCATCATCGAGCATGGCCCTTCGCTCACCCAGTGCACCGAGGCGCAGCGCGATGAGCTCGTAGCACAGGCCCGCGTTTTGCGCGCCATGAACTACTTCCATCTCGTCAACTACTATGCCGACACCTATGAGGCTGCCACCGCTTCACTGAAGGGCGGCGTGCCTGTCATCACCAGTGCCAATGTGGGTGCCGCCTACACACAGCCATCGGTTCAGGAGGTTTATGATTTCATGCTCAAAGACCTCACCGAGTCATACAATGCCTTGCCAGTCCAGGCTGCCACTATGCTTCATCCAAACAAGGCTGTGGCCGATGCCATGCTGGCGCGTGTCTATCTCATGATGGGCAACTACAACGACGCTCTCAAGCATGCCAATCAGGCTCTTGCTTTCAATGATGCGCTTTACGACTGGACTGCTCTTTATGCCCAGATGGAGGAGCTCGTTCTTGATCCTGCCAACTACACCGCCATCACTGCTCCCAATGGTTTCGACTATTGTGAGAACTATAACTTCCGCCATGGCTCGTCGAGCAACAGTTCTACCATCACCCACATTCCGCTCCACCGCGCTGCCGATTTCGAGGAGGGCGATGCCCGTTACCTCCTTCAGTGGAAGTACTACAATGCTGGTGCTGAGCAGTATATGCGTGGCATGACCCGTGGCTTCCACAACCAGGGCGGCATGCTCACTGTCGAGGCTTGGCTCATCAAGGCCGAATGTCTGGCTCGAACCGGCAAGGTGACCGAAGCCATGGATTGCCTCAATCGTGTGCGCGAAACCCGTATCCTCGAGGAATACTATCAGCCACTCACAGCTGCCACCGAGGCCGAGGCCCTTCCGCTCATCATTCGCACCAAGCGCAACGAGCTCATTCTCACCATGGTGCCTTTCTGCGATGCGCGTCGCCTCAATGCTGAGGGTAAATATCCTGTCACATTCTCGAAGGAGTATAATGGCCAGCGCATTTCCCTCTCGGCCAAGTCGCATCTCTGGACCTTCCCATTCCCACAGGGCGCTCTCGAGAACAAGGGCAATGGCAACATTGTGCAAAACGTAGAAAAATAAGTTTTTTTTCAAAATAACAGATTCAACTTCATACAGACTAGATTTTTAATTTTGTTTTATGTATCATTTTTTCCAAAAACACATCAGCCTGTTTGCAGCCAGCGTGATGCTGGCTGCCTGCAGCACTTCTCCCAAAGGCAATCCTGAGGGCGTAGTGCTCAATCTTGACATTGCAGGCCTTCCCGAAAACACTCAGTTGCAGATTTCTCTTGGCTCAACTCAGCAGCCCGAAGAGGCTATCCAGACCGTCACTCTTGTGGGTGGCAAAGCGCAGTTCTCTTTCCCTGCCGATGGCCCTCGCATCTACGAGGTTGGCGTTCCAAATACCTACGGCTACATGCAGGTAGTGCTCGATAAGGGCAATGTTGCCACACTTTCGGCCACTGCTGCCGACAATACCCGCGAGGATCAGAACAAGACCATGTTCGAATATAGTAACCAGCAGGTCACCGGCACCTCTTTGCAGGACGAATATCTCCGCCGTCGCGTGGATCGCGAAGTGTTCAACCAGCGCTACGATGCCATGTGGAAGATTGCCGACAAAGACTCGTTCGAGGTGGCTCAGAAGCAGTTCTTCACCGATGTTGAGAACACCTACAAGGCTTGTTTCAAGGCCAATGCCGACTCTTGGTGGGGCCCAATGTTCATTCTCAACACTTACACCTATATCTCTTCACAAAACGAGGCCGACTACAACCTCCTCAGCGAAGAGGCCAAGCAGAGCTTCTATGGCAAGATTCTGCACGACAAGATTTGGCCACCAAGTGTTGTGGGTGCCGATGTCCCTGACTTCACTTTCACCAATCATGCCGATGGCCGTCAGACCTCGCTCTACCAGTGTCTCGAGGGCAAGAAATATCTGCTCATCGACTTCTGGGCATCTTGGTGCAAGCCTTGCCGCCGCGAGATTCCTAACATCATGGAGCAGTATAAGAAGTATGCCGACAAGGGCTTCGAGGTAGTCAGCATTTCGGCCGATACCAATCAGAAGGCTTGGCTCAAGGCGCTCGACGACGAGAAGCTCCCTTGGTACAATGACATTGACGGCGCACAGGGCATCGCCAACAAGTATAAAGTTACTTATTATCCAACCATTTACCTCATCGACGCCAACCACAAAGTGGTGGCTAAGGATATCAAGGGGGAGGAGTTGGCTGCCAAGTTGGCCGAACTTTTTAAGTAATCTGGTGTTATGTGGCTGAAAAGTCGTTATTGGCAAATGGTTAAAGAGTTCGGAGGCATTCTCGTAGGTAGCATTATCTGCGCCCTTGCCTTCGTGCTCTTTATCAATCCCTACAAGTTGGTTCCGGGCGGTGTCTTTGGCATCTGCATCATCCTCCACCACTTGTATCCTTCTGTTCAGGTGGGCACTTTCGGCTATATTCTCGAGGTCCCCATTCTTATTCTTTCGGCTGTGTGTCTTGGGTCGAAGGTGGGAGTTCGCACGCTGATTGCTTCCTATGCGGTTCCGTTCTTCATGAATCTTTTCTCTTCGTGGTTCTATCCAACGGTCGAAGCACTTGAGGCGCTCGATCCTGCACAGCTGCTCGATGGCCGCATTGACCTCTCTAACGACAAGATTCTGGCCTGCCTCCTTGGCCCTATGCTCATGGGCATTGGCACTGTTCTCATCATCAAGGGCAAAGCCTCTTCGGGCGGCAGTGATGTCATAGCCATGATCATTTCGCGCTATGTTCGCACCAAGTTCTCTTCGGCTCTTCTCATGGTCGATGGTTGCGTGGTGCTGGCCGGTTTGCTGGTCATTGGCTTGGGCATTGGTTCCAGTCAGGAGTCTTCGGGCTCTTGGGTGCTTTCCATCTATTCGCTGCTCTGCATCTATGTGGCCTCTCGCACGGTTTCATATATGATGACTGGTTCTAAGAACGACAAGATCATGTTCATCATCACCCCGAAGCAAACCAGCCGTCTTCGTCATTTTATTCTCCACGACCTTGACCGCACTGCCACCTGCCTCCCTTGTTCGGGCCTCTACAAAGAGGAAGATAAGCAGATGCTCATGCTGGTCATTCATCAGAAAGAGGTCGATTATGTTACCACGCGCATCAAGAACTTTTGTCCCGAAACTTTCATCGTTGTGTCCGATGCTTATGATGCCTATGGTGAGCGATGGCGTAAACTTCCCGAGCCAAATGAACTCGTAATGCGCTGATTTTTGCCCGAAAACTTTTAGTTTTCACTAAAAAAGCGTATATTTGCCCCGATTTTTGCAAAAAAAATGGCCCGAATTCTGTTTTCGAGCGTATATAGATTGAATAAAATTAATCCATAATAAGTAACTGATGAAAAAACTTTTTTCAATCCTTGCAGCTTTCGTCTGCACCTTTACTTTGGCTGTTGCGCAGATTGTGAATCCTGTGCAGTGGTCGAATGCGTGTAAGGTTGAGGGCGAGACTCTCACCGTGACCTATACCGCCAGCATCAAGGATGGTTTCCATCTTTATGCGCTCGAGTTGCCTGAGGGCGGACCTCAGCAAACTGAGTTCATCTACGAAACTCTCACCGGTGTTACTCCTGTGGGCGAACCAAAAGTGGTTCAGGGCAAGCTCATCACCGAGTTCGATCCTAACTTCGAGATGGAGTTGGGCTTCTATGAAGAGAAGCTCGCCGTCTCGCAGTCGTTCCAGATCACTGCTTCCGATTGGGCCATCGAGGGCTACGGCTACTTCATGTCGTGCAGTGGCGAGATGTGCACTCCGCCTACCCGCTATGAGTTCTCGCTTGGTTCAGCCAATGCCGCAGCTGCCCCTGTTGCTGCTCCTGTTGCTACCGAAGCACCAGCTGGCAAGAGTGCGCTCTGGACACCCGTCATCGCCGAGCTCAATGCCTTTGGCAATGGTGAGGGCGACCTTTCGGGCGCTTCACACTCATGGTGGTACATTCTCATTGCCGGCTTCCTTGCTGGTCTCATTGCGTTGGTTACCCCATGCGTTTGGCCAATGATCCCTATGACCGTGAGCTTCTTCCTCAAGCGCACCAAGGATCGCAAGAAGTCCTTGTGCGATGCCTACACCTATGGTCTTGCCATCATTGTTATCTATGTGGGTCTGGGTCTTGCTGTTACCGCCATTTTTGGTGCCTCAGCACTCAACTCTTTGGCTACCAATGCAGTGTTCAACATCATTTTCTTCCTCCTGCTCGTAGTCTTCGGTTTCAGTTTCCTTGGCGGTTTCGAAATCGCTTTGCCAGCATCGTGGACCAGCAAGCTCGATGAGAAGGCCGATGCCACTACCGGTCTCATCAGCATCTTCTTCATGGCCTTCACCCTTTGCTTGGTCAGCTTCTCATGCACGGGTCCAATCATTGGCACTCTTTTGGTCGAAGCAGCCACCTCGGGTTCTATGCTTTATCCAGCCATTGGCATGTTTGGCTTTGCCCTTGCGCTTTCGTTGCCATTCACCCTGTTTGCTCTCTTCCCAAGCATGCTCAAGAGTATGCCAAAGAGCGGCGGCTGGCTCAATATGGTCAAGGTTGTGCTCGGTTTCTGCGAGCTGGCATTGGCCTTCAAGTTCCTCTCTGTGGCCGATCTCGCTTACGGCTGGGGCATCCTTGATCGTGAGGTCTTCCTCTGCATCTGGATTGTTATTTTCTTCTTCCTCGGCCTTTATCTCCTTGGCTTCATCCGCTTGCCACACGACGATGACCCATCGCCATCCGATCGTGTTTCTGTCACCCGTCTCATGATGGCGCTCGTCTCAATGAGCTTTGCCGTTTACATGATTCCTGGTCTCTGGGGCGCACCTTGCAAGGCCATCTCCGCCTTCGCACCACCTATGAGCACTCAGGACTTCAAGCTCGGCGAACAGCAGATGAGCGTATATCACGACTTCGAAGAGGGCATGGCCGCAGCCAAGCAGGCTGGCAAACCTGTGCTCATCGACTTCTCGGGCTATGGTTGCGTTAACTGCCGCAAGATGGAGGCTGCCGTCTGGAGTGCTCCTGAGGTGAAGCAGATCATCGAAAACGACTATGTTCTCATTGAGCTCATGGTCGATGACAAGACTGCCCTTGCTCAGCCAGAGGTTGTTACCGAAAATGGCCAGCAGGTCAAGCTCCGCACCATTGGCGACAAGTGGTCATACCTCCAGCGCGTCAAGTTTGGCGCCAACGCACAGCCATTCTATGTGTTGCTCAATGCTGAGGGCAAGCCGCTCAATGGCAGCTATTCATACGATGAAGATGTTGAGGCATATGTCAACTTCCTCAACAAGGGCATCGAAAACTTCAAGAAGTAATTCTTAAAACTTTTCGCTTATGTTAGAGAAACTGCAGCGTGAGCAGATCATTGCTCTCATGAAGCAGGAAGTTGTTCCGGCCATGGGTTGTACCGAGCCCATGGCGGTCTCTCTCTGCGTTGCCAAAGCCACCGAGGTTCTCGGCTGCCGTCCGGCGCGCATCGAGGCCCTGCTCAGTGCCAATATTCTGAAAAATGCCATGGGTGTGGGCATTCCCGGCACCGGCATGGTGGGTCTGCCCATTGCCATTGCCTTGGGCGCACTCATTGGCAAGAGCGAATATGGTCTTGAGGTGTTGCGCGATGTCAATGACACTGCCGTTCAGGCCGGTCGCTGGTATATTGGCGAAAACCGCATCAGCATTGGTCTCAAAGAGGGCATCACCGAAAAACTCTACATTGAGGTAACCGTTCGCACCCAGCAGGGCGAGAGCGCTACCGCCATCATTGCGCACGATCACACCCACTTCATTCGTGTTGAGAAGAATGGTGAGATTTTGCTCGATGCTCCACTTTCGGCCGACAGTGAGCACGAGAGTGAAGAGGCTTGTCCGCTCACCCTTCGCACCGTCTATGAGTTTGCCACCACTTCGCCGCTCGAAGAGCTCGAGTTCATCAAAGAGGCTCGTCGCCTCAACGAAGAGGCTTCGCGCCAGGCGCTCAAGGGCAATTATGGTCACGCTTTGGGCAAGACACTTTCGCGCCCGTTGGGCAAAGGCATCATGGGCGAGAGCATCTTCAGCCACATACTTTCGGCCACCTCATCGGCTTGCGATGCCCGCATGGCCGGCGCTCCCATTCCTGTCATGAGCAATTCGGGTTCGGGCAATCAGGGCATTTCGTGCACCATGCCAGTCGTGGTGTTTGCCGAAGAGAACCACAACACTGACGAAGAGCTCACCCGCGCCCTCGTTCTCTCGCACCTCACCGCCATCTATATCAAGCAGTCGCTCGGCAAGCTTTCTGCGCTTTGTGGTTGCGTGGTGGCCTCAACCGGCTCATCGTGCGGCATCACTTACCTCATGGGTGGCAATTACAACCAGGTGGCCTATTCGGTCAAGAACATGATTGCCAACCTCGCCGGCATGGTGTGCGATGGTGCCAAGCCATCCTGCGCGCTCAAGGTTACCAGTGGCGTTTCCACCGCCGTACTTTCGGCCATGCTCGCCATTCAGAACCGCTTTGTCACCAGCGTTGAGGGCTTGATCGAAGACGATGTTGACCGCTGCATCCACAACCTCACCCGCATTGGTCACGATGGCATGAACGAGACCGACCGCATGGTGCTCGATATCATGACCCACAAGCAGTAAGTTTCTCACATTCCTATATAAATTGTGCGCATTTAAGGCGAATTTTTCCCTTAGTTGCGCACTTTTTTTCACTTTTTTGCTCAAAATTGCATTTTTTTACCCCAATTTTGACCACCGAATTGCCAAAACCATTACCTTTGCTCAACTAATAACGCAATTTCAATCTGATGAAACCTTGCTTTCTTAATACCCTCAAGACCTTATGCATGCTGGTGCTCTTGGCACTGGTTTCTTTTCATGTTTATGCCTACCCGGTGCGCGACGGCCGCAAGGTTGTGCGTGTGGGTTGGCACGAGTCGCCCTTCAATATCACCGACTCCTTAGGCCATCGTTCGGGCTATGGCTATGACTATCAGCGCCGCATTGCTGCATTCACGGGCTGGACCTACGAGTATGTCTATGGCTCATGGTCCGAGCTCTACGAACAGCTGCTCAAGGGCGAGCTCGATCTTCTTTCCGATGTGTCGCTCACCCCGCAGCGTCAGGGCAAGATGCTCTTCTCGCGTTACCCTATGGGCAAAGAGGATTACTTCCTCGTTGTGCCCGTCAGCCATCCCACCATTCGAGCCACCCATCTCTCTACGCTCAATGGCATGCGCATCGCCGTCAACCAGCACACCATTCAGGCCGACATGTTGCGCACCTGGCTTCGTGACAACAATATTCAGGCCGAAGTCATTGAGTCTCCGCTCGAGGAGGCCGCTCTGCTCGACGAGTTCAAGGCCGGCAAGTTCGATGCCTTGGTCAATATCGATGCCTATCTTTCGCTTCCAAGCAGCCATTTCACCATTGTGTCCGAAATTGGCGCTACCGATTTTCACTTCGCCGTCAGCCGCCAGCGCCCCGATTTGCTCGAAGACCTTGACAATGCCATGTCGCAAATCGTGTCGCAAACGCCCTTCTATGACCGCAAGCTCTATGAGCGCTACTTCAACCATGCCGACCGTCTTTTCTATCTCAGCAAGACCGAACGCCTCTGGCTGCAGCACCATGGTCCCGTTCGCGTAGGCTATTCGCGCAATTTCCTGCCGCTTTGCGATACCGATTCCCTCACCGGCAACCTCGTCGGCATCTTGGGCGATCTCATTGCCCGCATCAATCTCATTGACACCGATCTGTCGGTCGAGCCCGTTGATTTTCCCACCACACAGGCTGTGCACGATGCCCTGCTTCGTGGCAAGATTGACGTAGCTTTCCCCAATGGTTTGGCCGATTATGACAACGAAAAGCTGGGCCTCAATGCCTCCGAGCCGCTGCTCAATTCCTATGACATGGCCATTGTGCGCAATAAAGAGCGCTTCGATGCCTCCCAGCCTCAGCGTGCCGCTGTGGTGTGCAACAGCATCAGCAGCATTTCCACCATCGAGCGCAACTTCCCGCATTGGCAAATTGTTGAGCTCCCCAATGCCGATGCCTGCTTCAAGGCCATAGCCGATGGCAAAGCCGACGTCTTCCTGCTCTGCAACTTCCGCATGGGCACCATTGTGCGCGAGATGCGCCGTTACGACCTCAAGGGCCTCTATGCCGGCAGCAACAGCTCCGTTTGCTTTGCCGTGCGCGAGTCCGATCCCGTGCTCTATTCTATCATCAATCGCCTGCTGCCGCTCATCTCCGAGGCCGATGTGCAGAGCGCCTTGGGCCGTTATGCCAACGGTGTTTATGAGCCCACGTGGGTCGATTTCGTTCGCGCCTACGCCATTCCGCTGCTGCTTTTGCTCCTCGCCGTCATCGGTCTCATCACCGGCTTGTTCATCAACAGCCGTCGCTCCAACCGCCGCGCACAGCTCGCCAACAACTCCAAGACGCGCTTCCTCTTCAACATGAGCCACGACATTCGCACCCCAATGAATGCCATCATCGGCTATGCCAAGATCATGCGCAAGCACCTCGACAATCCGCAGCAAATCGAGGCCTATCTCGATAAGGTTGACTTCTCCAGCAACTTCCTCATGGGCCTGCTCAACAATGTGCTCGAAATGAGCCGCATCGAAAGTGGCAAGGTTGAGCTCGACGAAAAGCCCTATTTCATCTCCGAAATTGCCGACGAAATCAGCCTCATCTATGCCGACCTCATGGCCGAAAAGGGCATTACCTTCAGCTTCGGCAGCAACACAGAGCACAGCGCCATCTATTGCGACAAGACCAAGCTCAAAGAGGTTTACCTCAACCTCCTTAGCAATGCCTACAAATACACGCCAGCCGGTGGTTCGGTCACCATTTTTGTCGAAGAGGTTCCGCACCCCAAGGCCGGCTACATCAACATGCACGCCTCGGTCATTGATACCGGCCAGGGCATGTCGCCCGAATACCTGCCGCATCTCTTCGAAGACTTCACGCGCGAAAAGACCTTCACCGACAACAAGATACCCGGTACCGGTCTCGGTATGAGCATCGTCAAGCGCATTGTCGATCTCATGGGCGGCACCATCTCGGTCGAGAGCAAGTTGGGCCAGCGTACCACCTTCACTTTCACCGAGGGCACTGAAAAAGATTAAGTATTTAGAGTGTCACCCAACATATTAAGCTATTTTTAGCTTTTATGTTGGGTGTTTTATAAAAATTCTAAAGTTCTTTGAAATATTGATATTTGTCGAAATTAAGGTTATATAAGCCTAACACTGGCTATTATACGACTCTTTCAGGCGTTATATATAGATTCTATGTCTCTTATTTGTTTTTAGGCTTTTGTTAGGCGCATTATTCGTTTAAGGTTACATGCAAAGATAGACAATGCGGTCTGCATCGTCATATTTTCTAATCCATAAGATGTTGCCTTGTCAAGGCCGTAGTTGTGTTTGAGGTCTGCGTTCTTGGCTTCTATCTTGTATCGTTCCTTCATCTTGTCTCGAAAGAGTTTGGTTTTTTCAAACTCAATATGCTCTTTTTGAACGTCCGGAAGTATTGTTTGGACATAATACTTATGCTTTGCTCCTGGCTTATAACATCCTTCGCGCAACGGACATATCTTACACTTCTCCACATCAAACTTATACTCATAGTGAGGATTGTTCTTCTTCTCTGTATTTCTCGGATTGTATGACCTTCCAATAGAGAGATGTCCTGCAGGACAAGTCATTCTGCCTGCATCCTTATTAAAGTAAAATCCGTCATTTCTGTCAAGCACTTTAGTAATGTTCTTGTGAATCTCTGAGTAAAGGGTAAAGTTCTTTTTTGGATTACCTTCTGCATCAACAACTTTACGATCGGCCAACTCGAGGTTTTCAAGAGTGCTGTAAGCCTTGTCTGCTATAGCTTCGTTAACGTCAATACCGTTCTTTCGGCTTTGTTCAATAACTTCCTCAAGATATCTTCCATCAGTTTTCTCTCCAGAAGAGACTATCGCAGCACACACCAGACCGCTCTCTGCCTCTATACCAATATGCTCCTTTGTTCCAAAGAAACTCTTTTCTACTGACTTGTAGCCTCCTCTGGCATCCCTATCGTAAGAAAGTCTTGTGCGCGAAAGAGCATCATCCATGGCCTCTTCGAGAAGTTCAAGATGATTTTTAGCTGCAGGTATTTCTAAAGCTATCTCATCATTACGTACCAGTCCTACAATCTCCTTACAGCAAGCAAGAGCCTGTTCGAGATTCTTCTCTTTGGGAAACATAGGAAATGAAGATACAAGATCCTCACGCAGTTCTTCAAGGGATTTGCTAAGCCTGTTGACGCGAAGACGCAGGTATTCAACAGGATTGTAGGATATAGCTCTTGCTGTGGTATGTGTTGCATCTATGATAATTGTCCCTTTTTTGATGAGACCCTTCTGTTTGGCTACAGAGATAGTTTTTCCGATAAGCAGATTCATAAGCTCCACATCCTTCAAACGAAGTTTACGGAACTTGCACAAACTGCTTGGATCTATCAAATTAGTTTCTTCTGGAGATAGATCGAGAAAATACTTAAACAGCAAATCTGTCTTTGCTCGTTTAACCACGGCAGCATCAGACAAATCACAGATGACCTTCAGTAACAAATAGCGGAACATACGGATAGGATCCTCTGCGATACGACCGTTATCATCACAATAATTTTTCACCAGTTCTGTATAAACAAAACTCATGTCTATTTCATCATGAATACGTCGAAGCTCATCTTCTTTAGGGATGAGAAGGTCGTACAATGCTCCATAAGAGCTGAGATTAAGTGTCTGTTGCGGCTGTAACATAACAATATTTTTTTATGATACAAAGATACATAAAAAAAAAGAAACTCGCTTTTTTTTAAGCCATAAATTTCGACCAATTACAATATTTCAAAGAACGTTTCAAGACTTTTTCAGTGCCCTC
>JAUNCV010000215.1 GCA_030526445.1 Bacteroidales bacterium
TTGATGTGCGTGCTGCCGTGGAACAGATAAGTGCGCGTCGCCAGCTCAAAACCAAATTGCCCGAGTGGTTTGCCAACGGTGATGTGGTGATGGGTGGGCGTATTCCTGCTGAACAGTGCTCGTCGGAGCAAACGGCCCAATACAAGCGACAACTTGTTGTGGGTGAGAGTCTTTGTGACCTAACGGGTGGCATGGGCGTAGATTTCTACTATATGAGCAAAGGACTGAAGAGGGCGGTCTATACTGAGCGTCAGCCTCATTTGGTCGAAGCCATTGAACATAACCTGAATGCGCTATATGGCGATGCAGTCAAGCCAGAATTTGAGTTGCGTCTGGGTGATGGGCGTGAACTGCCTTTGCCCGATGTTGACACTCTTTATCTGGACCCAGCCCGACGTGCAGGCGACGGAAGCCGTTTGTATGACATTGCTGAATGTGAGCCGAATGTTGTGGAATGGCAGGAAGAACTGAAGCAGCATTGCCGAAAACTGGTGGTGAAGCTTTCGCCAATGGTGGATATTTCGCGCACTTTGCAACAGCTTACTGATGTGACCGATGTGCATGTGGTGGCTTTGCGAAATGAGTGTAAGGAGGTGCTTGTTGAAATGACAGGAAAGCTTTCTATGCCATTGGATAATAGTAACATACGCATGCATTGCATCGACTATAGAAGCAATGACGTAGTGAAGTATGAATATGACTATGAGACAGAAAATGAGGCATCGGCCAAGCTGCTGCATAATAATCAATTCAGTTCTCTTTATGAGCCCGATGTAACTTTGTTGAAAGCGGGTGCTTTTAAGTGTGTGTGTGCCGATTTTGATGTTGAAAAAGTGGATGTAAATAGTCATTTTTATGTTTCGGATGAACTGAAATCCTCTTTCCCCGGCCGAGTTTTTGAGGTCGAGGAGGTGATTTCATTTTCGAGCAAGATGTTGAAAAATATGAAGAATAAGTTGCCAAAAGCCAATATTTCGGCCAGAAATTTTCCGCTGACTGCCGACCAACTTCGAGCAAAAACTGGAATTAAAGATGGCGGTTCGGTTTATCTGATTGCAACGCTTGTGGCATCGTTGGGAAATGTGATAATGAAATGCAGAAAGGTTGTTTGTGTGCTGCTGCTGTTTCTGATGGCTGTGGTTTCGGCTACGCCATCGTTTGCGCGTAAAAAGAATAAGGAGGCTAAGACCAGTGAGACTATTGAAACACTGCTTCAGGCAACCGATGAGGAATCACCATTCTTGTGGCCTCGAGGTAAGTCTTTTATTTATCTGAATGAGAGTCTTAGTCCTGTGCTTTCGCCCGAACTCCCTTTGCAAGATGTTGATACATTGAAACTTAAAGGAAGTATTTGGAATTTCGATGCAATAGTGTCGGAGGAAGACTGGATGGGTCAACAGCAGATGCAGCTGCGTTTTATTGCTCCTTCGGGCAATGCTTTCCGATTTAATACGGGCAAACTTTTAACGCAACAGGTGGATACTACATACCGACCTGTGCTGGGTGTTTTGCAGCCTTTGGAGCGAATTGAGCGTGTAGATGGCTTGCTTCGCGCGCGTTCATTATATATATTAATAAACGACGAGCGTGTCATAGGCAGCGAAGATCTTGATTTGGAAAAGTTCGTTCCTGTGCTGATTGATTCGGTAACCATTGGAACAGAAGAGGCACCTTTGCGAGTTTGGTTTACGCAAGGAGAGATGCATGCATCGTTTTTGACTTCTATCCAAGGCATGCGCGAGAAGACAACTTCGACCACTATTGATAGATTTCTTTCGATCGAGGATCCATATTTGCGTTATTCGCACATAACGAAAGAGAACTGGAATCTGATTAAAAAGAACCAGATTCGACAAGGAATGACGACTGAAGAGGTGCGTCTTTCTCTTGGCCGACCTCTTCGCTTCGAAAAAGTAAATACTAAAGCTGGCCTGATTGAACGCTGGTATTATTCGAATAGCCGTGTTCTCGAATTCTGGGATAATAAATTTATGAGACAGGGCAGAATTTGACCCCTGTCTTTGAACATTGTATTATATGACAACAAAACAACGATATGAGGGGTGTATAGCCTATTTTTTGGAAAATAACCCTAATGCGCAGACCGAACTCGACTATCATAATCCATTCGAGCTGCTAGTTGCTGTGATTCTTTCGGCTCAATGCACAGATAAGCGAGTCAATATGGTTACGCCAGAACTTTTTCGTGCATTCCCGACAGCAAAAAAGATGGCGCTTTCTGACGAGGATGAGATTTATGAATATATAAAATCAATTTCTTATCCACGAAATAAGGCAAAGCATCTGGTGGGAATGGCGATTCTGTTGGTAGAAAAATATAATGGAGAGGTGCCAGAAGACTATGACGCGCTTTTGTCTTTGCCAGGTGTGGGCCGAAAAACAGCGAATGTAATTTCGTCGGTCGTTTTTAATAAACCAACGATGGCTGTCGATACGCATGTGTTTAGAGTGTCTAACCGAATTGGTTTAACGAATAATTCAAAGACTCCTTTCGAAACAGAGAAGATCATGACGAAAAATTTTACG
>JAUNCV010000024.1 GCA_030526445.1 Bacteroidales bacterium
TTGACCTTGATGATTTCATTGTTTCCCGACAGCACAAGAGCATCAAGGAGATATTTGCTGAAGTGGGAGAGGCGGGATTCAGAGAAATAGAACGTCGCTCACTTTTAGAGGTGGCCGATTATGAGAACGTAATCATTTCGTTGGGTGGTGGTACACCTTGTTTTTTCGACAATATGGAGATTGTAAACAATGCGGGAATGAGTGTGTATCTGAAGCCAACCGAAGAGGTGCTTCATACACGTCTCATCATCGGCAAGCATAAGCGTCCTTTGTTGGCCGATAAGAGCGATGACGAGATTTTGCAGGTAATACGAGAACAACTTGCATGGCGCGAACCTTATTATCAGAAGGCGAAGTTGACATTTAATGCATCGCATCTTGAGCATAAGGAAGAGATTTGCCAAAATGCTGTCAAGTTAGCTGCTCTTCTTTGAATAAATTCTTATAAATATATATATATTATGCAAAAAAGTTATAAAAAACGGCTTTTTTTAAGAAATTTGTTAATTAAATTTGCATAATATTATATTTGTATCTATCTTTGCCGCGCAATTAAGGTATTTATTTGGCAAATCTTTTAATATATAAGGTATAGTAATTGGTAATTCCTATAAAATATATAATGTAATCATGGAGAATCCTACGATTATTGAGACTCCAGAAGTGGTTGTTCGCTTCTCGGGAGACTCGGGCGATGGCATGCAGTTGGCCGGAACCATTTTCTCGACAGTTGCTGCAATTTTGGGCAACGAGATCAGTACCTTCCCAGACTATCCTGCAGAGATGCGAGCCCCAGTGGGTTCGCTTGGTGGTGTGTCTTCATATCAGGTACATGTCGGCAAACAGGTTTACACTCCTGGCGATGCTTGCGATGTGCTTGTGGCTATGAATCCTGCTGCCTTGAAGCAGAATGCGAAGTACCTGAAGAAGGGCGGTGTGCTGATCTACGACCAGGACACTTTTGTGAAGTCGGGCTTTGATAAGGCAAAGTTTACTACCGATGATCCTTTCACTGAAATGGGTCTTGCCGGCACCATGCAGATTTTGCCTGTACCTGTGACCGAGAGCACCAAAGCCTCGCTCGCTGAAAGTGGCATGGATGCTAAGAGCATTGCTCGTTGCCGAAATATTTTTGTGCTTGGTTTTGTCTTCTGGCTCTTCAATCGTCCTATCGAGAAGGCTATCGAGTTCCTTACCAGCAAGTTTGGCAAGAAGCCGGCTGTGCTAGAGGCCAATATCAAGGTGATTACCGATGGTTATAACTATGGTGCTAATACCCACGCTTCTGTTTCAACCTACCGCATTGAGAGCACTGAGGCTGCACCTGGCACTTATTGTGATGTGAAGGGTAATGCTGCTACCGCTTATGGCCTTGTTGCAGCTGCTGAGAAGGCTGGTCTGAAGCTTTTCTTGGGTTCATATCCTATTACTCCTGCAACCGATGTTTTGCACGAACTCTCAAAACTGAAGTTCCTTGGTGTAACCACCGTACAGGCTGAAGACGAGATTGCTGGTATCTGTACTGCCATTGGTGCGTCGTTTGGTGGTGCATTGGCTGCGACCTCAACCTCTGGTCCTGGTATTGCTCTTAAGAGTGAGGCCATTGGCTTGGCTGTTATGGCCGAATTGCCTCTTGTTGTGATCGATGTAATGCGTGGTGGTCCTTCAACAGGTTTGCCTACCAAGACTGAGCAGACAGACCTCCTCCAGTGTCTCTATGGCCGCAATGGTGAGTGTCCTGCTGTAGTTATGGCAGCCAATTCTCCTGTTGATTGTTTCTATGCCGCATACTGGGCTTCGAAGGTTGCGCTCGAGCACAATACTCCAGTTATTCTCTTGACCGATGCCTTTATTGGTAACGGCTCATCTTCGCTTCGTATTGAGGATCTTGAGACTTTGCCAGAAATCAAGCCAGCTGTTGCGGCAGAGGGAACTATCGACTATAAGCCATTCGAGCGCGACTCTGAAACCTATGTTCGTCTCAAGGCTGTGCCTGGCACCGAAGGCTTGATGCATCGTCTGGGTGGTCTTGAGAAGACTCCTGCTGGAACCATTACCACCGATCCTAACATGCATGAGTTGATGGTGAACAACCGTCAGGCTAAGATCGATTATATTGCTAACGTTATTCCAGATCTTCAGGTGATGGGTGATAAGGAGGCCGACACTATCGTGATTGGTTGGGGTGGTACTTATGGCCATATTTCAGCAGCAGTCGAAAATCTCCGTGCTCAGGGCATGAAGGTGGCACAGGCTCATTTCGGCTTTATTGCTCCATTGCCAAAGAACACCGAAGAGGTGCTCAAGCAGTATAAGAACATTCTCTGCTGCGAGCTCAATAATGGCCAATTTGCTGGCTACTTGCGCTCTAAGTTCGATGGCATCAGCATCAAGCAGTTTAATGAGGTGAAGGGTCAGCCTTTCCAGATTGCAGATATTGAGTCTGCTATCAAGAGCATCTAAGATTCATCATTAACCACTAAAACGAATTTAATTATGAGCTATACACAAGCAGATTTTAAGTCTGATCAGCCATTGAAGTTTTGTGCTGGTTGTGGTGACCACGCAGTAGCTGCATCTATGCAAAAGGCAATGGCAGAACTCGGTATTGCGCCTTCGCAGACCGCTGTCATTTCGGGTATCGGATGTTCGAGCCGTATGCCTTACTATATGAATACTTACGGCATGCACACTATTCATGGTCGTGGTCTTGCCATTTCTACTGGTCTTAAGACCGCTCGTCCTGACCTCACTGTTTGGAATGTGAGTGGTGATGGTGACTGTCTTGCTATTGGTGGCAACCACTTCATCCATGCTATGCGTCGCAACATCGATCTCAATATTATTCTCTTCAATAACAAGATTTATGGCTTGACCAAGGGTCAGTATTCTCCAACCTCTGATCGTGGCTTGGTATCGAAGTCTTCGCCTTGGGGTACTGTTGAGGATCCTTTCTGCCCAGCAGAACTTTGCCTTGGCGCACGTGGCAATTTCTTTGCACGTGCCATTGATAATGATATCAAGGGTTCTGTTGCTTGCATGGTTGCTGCTGCCAAGCACAAGGGTGCATCTGTTGTCGAAGTGCTTTGTAACTGTGTTATTTTTGCCGATGGTATCCATAAGCTTATCACCGATAGCGCTGTGCGTGCCGACAAGACCATTGTTCTCGAGCATGGCAAGCCAATGATCTATGGCAAGGATCGCAACAAGGGTCTTATTCTCGATGGTTGGGATATCAAGCCTGTAACAATTGGCGAAAATGGCATCACCGAGGCCGATCTCTTGGTTCACGATGCTCATAAGGCTGATCCTACTTTCCACCTCAAGCTTGCTATGATGGGTTACAGTCCATATGGCTATGCCGGTGCTGACGACGAATTGCCAATCGCATTGGGCGTGATTCGTGACGTCGAAGGTCCTACTTATGACCAGTGTGTGAGTGAACAGATTGAGGAGGTAAAGGGCAAGAAGCCACAGCGCACACTCAAAGAGTTGCTCATGAGTGGCGATACCTGGACCGTAAAGTAAATCATTTTTGCCCACAAATAGATGGGCCGAATAAACAATAGGATGGGGTAGCAGTCAATCTGCTGCTCCATCCTGTCTTTTTTATTGTCGATAGTTTGCAATATAGTGTTGTTTTTTGTATCTTCGCCCCAACTGAAACCTTATACTTTTATGAATACTGCAACAAAAATTTATACACAAATTGCTTTTTCTTCTCTGTTTTTGTGCGCTGTTTTTCAGCAGGTGCAGGCGCAGGGTTTGAGCCATGGTCTGGGTAATGAAGAAGAAAATTCGGAATCCATTACTCAGCGTGTGCTGGGTCTGGAGAAAAAATGTGAAGCTTTCCAGATGTATCTGAACAGCCGATTTGAGTATGATCAGGATTTCGATGCTTATGGCAATGGCGGTCGATTGAAGGCTCGAAACCTTCGTCCCGAGGTGTTGGGAACAATGGGAAAATGGAGTTATCGCCTGCGTCTCAATCTGTTGGCTGATCAGACCCCACAGGAATATGACAATCTGAACAATGTCATTGACATGGCTTTCGTCAACTATAAAGCCAATAATCATTGGGATTTTACTTTTGGTGCCAAAATGCTTAGTTATGGCACTTTTGAGTTCGACTGGAATCCGCTTTATGTTCTTGCTTTCTCTGAGTTTCAGGATAATCTGTATAATTTCCGAGAGATGGGAATCATGGCCAACTATTCGTTAAACCACAATCATTCGTTCTCGTTCGAGGTAGCCAACAATGATCATTTGCGTTTTTCTGAAAGACATCCAGCATTGCAGTCTATCTATGAAGAGTGCCGAGTGCCACTTCAGTTTTCGGCTTTGTGGATGGGCAAGTTATTCGATAATCATTTGCAAACTATGTGGTCATACACTCATCAGAATCATGCAAAGAAGTGTAATAGTCAGCTCATTATGCTTGGAACAGCCTGGCGTGACCGATTGTTCGATATTGTGCTCGATTACAATTGTGCATTTGGCGATGTTGATTATCTGGGCCTCGTGCAGCGAGATCTTGAAAAATATCAACCCGCTATGTCGCCCATTTCGCATACGGCTTATAATCAGATAGGTTTCGATATCGAATACCGACCATCAAAGCGTTGGCTGTGTTTTACCAAATTCAGTACTAATTTTTCACATTCAGACACGCATTCCATTTTCGAACATTATCGCACAGCCTATGATTATATGGCGGCTGTTCAGTATTTGCCCGAAACTGTCGGACAGGATATCCGATTTAGCTTGGCTTACATTGGCAAGTCAGTTCGATATAAAGAGAATCTTGGTTTCTCCAATTCAAACAGCAGTAGCATTGCGCTTTCAGTCATTTGCCGTCTGAAGTTGTTCTGATGTTTATTGTTTTCGTTGTACCATTCCGTCTTTCAGGCACAAAATGTCTTGATCGATGAGTTTACGCACTACTTGTGCTATTGTTTCAGGCTCATATTTATTGAGCGACAGAGATAATTGTGGCATGGAAAGAACCTCTTTCTGTGTCACAATTTTTATTACTTGTTGTTCAAGGCTTGCTTCCTGTGCTTTGTAACTTTGTGCATCGTTTTGCTTGGCGATGCATACGTCGCATTTACCGCAGTTATGTCCTAGATTTTCACCGAAATAACGCAGCAGTTGCACGAGGCGGCACTCTTCATTATTGTTCACATAGTTAATCATACCCTTAATGCGAGCATGCAGTTGTGCCTTTCTGTCTTCGTATATGTTGTGGTTAATACGAATCTCGTCTGTATCCAGTCTTCGGCATGTGTATAGAATGGCCGGTTTCTGACGCGCTGGCACATAGTGAAGAATGTGGAACCGATTGAGAAGCAATAGTTTTTGGTAGATTGTTTCGCGGTCTAATCCGGTGAAAGCCATCAGCTGTTCTTCTGAAATGCGCTGGAAATCGGCAAATATGCCTGTATATAAACGAAGCAATGCGTTTATGATACGCTGACACTCTGCGTCAAAGCGGTCTGTATAATAAAGGTGTTCGCGCGTGCACGTGAAGACAATGCGTGAGCGGTTTTCTGGCTCCTCCATAAATGCAATATATCCCGCTTTGTCGAGAAGACGAAGCGAATAATAGACTGCTGTTGCCTCAAGATGATAAACTGAGCAGAATCTGTAAATATCAAATTCATGCATGCCATTAAAGCCTTCTCCAATAGGGATTTGGTAGAAGAAGGCCAGTTTCTCGTACACTTTTCGCACAAAATCACGGTCGGGGAAAGCGTCGTTCAAATGATTGATAAGTGTCTCTTTGTCACCATCGCTGCAGAGCAACCAGGCTGTTGCCTCTTTTTGGTCTCGTCCGGCTCTGCCAGCCTCTTGATAATATTCCTCGGGCGAAGGCGGAAGGTCCAAGTGAATGACTAAACGTACATCTGGTTTGTCAATTCCCATGCCGAAGGCATTGGTTGCAACCACAACGGGTACTTCGCCGCCAATCCAGGCCTCTTGTCGTTCCTCTTTTTCTTTGGCGCTTAGTCCGGCATGATAGAATGTGGCACATATTCCCTCTTTGTTTAGTGTTTCAGCTACTTCCGAAGTTTTTTTGCGGCTTCGTACATATACTATAGCCGAACCTTCAAGATTATCGAGCAAACGCAGACTATACGAAATTTTGTCTTCTGTATTAACAACCTTATAGGTCAGGTTCGGACGTTCAAAAGTGCCTTGGAATGTGAAAGAATTTTTGCCAAAATGGAGTTTCTGCTTAATGTCATTCACAACTTCTGGCGTTGCTGTGGCTGTCAGTGCCAAGCAGGGAATGTGTCGGTTGGGATGCACCTCTTTCAGCATTTTTCTTAGTTCGGCAATGCGCAGATAAGGCGGACGGAAGTCATATCCCCACTGTGATATGCAATGCGCCTCATCTATCACCAATAGGGCAACCTCCATATAGCGCAGTTTGGCTTGAAAGAGCTGTGTGTGCAGTCGTTCGGGCGAAATGTACAGGAAGTGATAGTTTTGCTCAATGACTCGGTCATAGGTTTCCACAATCTCTTCGCGTGTCATTCCGGCATAGATTGCCGTTGCCTTGATGCCAAGAGCACACAGGTGGTCGGCCTGATCTTTCATTAGTGAGATGAGTGGGGTGACCACAATCGTCAGCTTGCCCAAAACCAGACCTGGCACCTGGAACGTGATGCTTTTACCGCCACCTGTTGGCAGCAGTCCAAGTGTGTCATGTCCAGAAAGTACAGAGGTTATGATTTCCTCCTGTAGTGGTCGGAAGGAATCATAACCCCAGTATTTTTTCAATATGTTTTTTGGAGAGTTCAATGGCTAAAGAATTTCCAAATTATTTCAAATAGTTGTGATGTGGCCCTCAATAACCGCTGCATCATCTTTCGATTTGATGAGGAGCGAGAGCACACTGGCAATATTGTTCGATTCGCTTGCCTTGATGTCTTTAACAAGCAGTTGTATATTGCTGTTCGAATAGGTGTTTTCCTCCACCGTATAAACCACGTCAAATGGCTTGCCCGACTTAACTATTTTCAGTTTGTCGGCCTGATTGAAGGCAATTCCATTGTGGGTAAAGCCTGTTTCAGGGTCAACAAGTTCCAAGCGGATGTGCTCGTTGTTTTTGCCAACAAGTCGTGAACCGCCGTTGTCTTTGATGCGGCGCGACACAAACATCGGTTTCATATTGCCTGGTCCGAAAGGAGCCAGTGGCTTGAGCAGTCGATATAAACGAGGCGTGATTTCCTTGAACTTCACATCCATATCTATATCGAGGTGCTGCTGTTGCTGTTTCAGGGTGATGTGTTCCTCAACCCATTGTTCGAAACGGCGTCTCAATTCCGGAATGTTCTCTTCGCGCAGTGTGAGACCTGCAGCATAAGTGTGTCCGCCAAAGTTCTCTACCAGATCTCTGCAGCTGTTTATGGCGCTATATACGTCAAAACCCTGAATGCTTCTGGCCGATCCGCTGGCATAGCCTAATGCGGTTGTGAGCACTACAGTTGGTCTGTAATAATGTTCTGTGAGACGGCTTGCCACGATGCCAATCACGCCTTTGTGCCATGATGGGTTATAGACGAGCAAAGACTTTTGTCCCTCAATGTTCATATTATCTACCATCTGAAATGCCTCTTCGGTGACGCGTTTGTCAAGTTCTTTACGGTTTTCGTTATATTCTGCAATATGTTCGGCCACGCGTTTCGCGGTCTCCATATCTTTGGCAATAAGCAGGTCAACAGCCTCTTTTCCGCACATCATTCGTCCTGTGGCGTTGATGCGTGGACCAATCTTGAATACTATGTCAGAGTTGGTTATTTCCTTCTTGTCAAGGCCGCATTGCTGAATAATAGCCTTGATGCCGGGACATGGTGAGTCGTTCAGACGACGCAACCCGTTAAACGCCAGGCAGCGATTTTCGCCTGTCATGGGCACTATGTCTGTGGCAATTGAAAGCGCACAAAGATCAAGCAGAGGGAAGAGCAACTGCATTTCGTTCATGCCGTTGTCTCGAGCAAAAGCTTGCATAAACTTAAAGCCCACACCACATGCCGAAAGATGAGGATAGGGATATTCGTCGTCCTCTCGTTTTGGGTCAAGTACAGCTACGGCCTTGGGCAGTTCATCATCAGGTTTGTGGTGGTCGCAAATGATAAAGTCAATGCCTTTTTCACGAGCATATTCAACCATATCGTTCGATTTGATACCACAGTCCAACACAATGATAAGTTTTGTGCCCAAAGAGTAGGCATAGTCAATTCCTTTTTCCGAAATACCATATCCATCATCATAGCGGTCTGGAATATAGTAGTCCAAAGCGGAATAGAAATTTCGCAGAAATCGGTAAACCAAAGCCACGCTCGAGGTTCCATCTACGTCATAGTCGCCGTAGATCAGAATCTGTTCTCGGTTGCCAATGGCTTGATTCAAGCGAGCTACTGCCTTATCCATGTCCTTCATCAGGAACGGATCATGCAGTTCTTGCGAAAGTAGCGGTCTGAAGAATGCATGTGCTTCTTCCATATTCGTTACCCCTCGTTGCACCAACAGGTGAGAAACGACTGGGTTGAGCCGCATTTTTTCAATTAGCTCATCCTTGGTCTCTTTCTGCTGGCTGGTTAAGGTACGACAATTCCATTGTAAAGCGGTCATTATCTTTTTCTTTTATTATAAGCTTGATAGGGGTCCAGTCAATCAGTGAGAGGACAGATGAGCTTTTGGTACACTTTACAGGGAGCAGCCAAGCTTTTTCGAAGAGTTGGTTCTGGCGGAGTTCAGACAAAGCAGTCTCCGCTTCGCTTTTCACAGCATAGTTGTCAATGTAAAGACGAAGTCGGCCATCACGCTCAATGATTCCGATGTTGTCATAGCCTTTCTGTGCGAATTTTTTGAGTGTTCGTTGTGCCTCCTTTTCGTCGGTGGTACTGGCTACGATAATATAATAAAGTTTACTGTTTTCAGGAGCCTTTATCTCCTTCACAACTGTTTCAATAGTTTCTGCAGCGATGTCAGCTTGTTTGGGTTCTTCTGCCACAACGGCTGGCACTTCGGCATGTTCCCAGCTTTCGTCCCAGCTCTGTGCTTCGAGCGTACTGAAGTGTTCCATGATGGCTTCAGTGCTGAACATGGATGCATGGCTGGTGGTTGGCTGGTTGTGTTTGGTTGCTAGGTTGCCGAAGAAGAATACAACTATGAGCAACGCAATGGCTGCACGGTGCAGCCAATAGCGAGGCACTTCAATAACATCATTACGTTTCATTTCAACAACTGGTGCGGTTGCAGCCTGGCGTTCGGCCTCCAGCTCTTGCCAGGGGCGCATCTGCAGGTTGGCATGTCCGTAGTAAAGCGGATCTATGCACTGAGTGTCTGTTGGGCGGAATGCAATGTGGCACTCTTCGTCAAAGAAGAGGTAACCCAGTTTTCCCAAAGCATAGCGACCATGATGCTGCACTTTGTCGAGCATAGTGGCCACTTCATGACGGATGTATTTCACGGCATCGTCATAGCTCATGCCTGTGTCGGTCATGATGGTGTTTGCAAGCAGGCCATCGTCATGGGTCATGAAGCGATTGAACTGCACAGTTCGACCTGGTGCAAGTACAACACCCGGTTTCATGGATGCCTCATGTTCGGCAAGCACAAAACCTCCCAGCCCTGGCAAAAATGCGTAGTGCTGAGTCATGAGCAGATATTCAATATAGGTCGAAATGTTTAGCATAATCGTAGATGTTATTTGCGCAAAGATAACGATAATTTGTCAAATGCCGTTAAAAAAGGGCAAAAAAATGAGGTTTTACTGCATTTTTTCTAACAAACCCACTACAATCTGGGGTTCTATGCCTTTTTCGAGGGCTGTATTGATGTCGCGTCGGGCGTAGTCTTTGTCGCCTTTGGCCAATCTAATCTGTGCTCTGAGCATGTATGTGAATGGGTCGTTGGGGTTCAGGTCAAGGCTCGCGTTTACGTCGAGCAGAGCGGCTCCCATACGGTTGCTCAGGAAGTGAACCTCGGCTCTGTCGCGCAGCAGGCTCCAGCTTTTGGGGTTGGCTTTGATGAGGGCATTATACAGGTCAATGGCCATGCTATATTCTCCAGTTGCTTTATAGACGATAGCCATGCCGAGGCGCGATTTTGCACTTTTGGGGTTGAATGTGTCAATATATTCCAGATCGCGACGGGCGCCGATCGTGTCGGTGCTCATGAGGCGGCACAGGGCACGTTCATAGAGCACATCTTCGTTCTCCGGGTCTTTTTCCAGCAGTCGAGAGTAGTCACCAATAGCGTCGGCATATTTTTCCATCTGTGCATAGAGCTGAGCGCGTGCCAGCAGTGGCACCGAGGCATCGGGCAGGAGGGCAATGGCGCAGCTATACGACATTTCGGCGTCGGTCAGTTCGCCCAGTTCGCGCTGCAGTGTGCCCAGGTTGGTAAACAGCATGCCGTTTTGCGGGTTGGCTGGTTCCAGCCTCATGGCTTTTTTCAGGCATTCGGCAGCTTGGCGTGTCGAGTCAGCATCCAGCATGTCATAGCTGGCTGCAACCCATTCATCGTAGCTGGTTTGTGCCCAGCTTGCAACCGGATTCAGCAGGCCGAAGATTCCTATCAATAGCGTAAAAAATAGTTTGTACATAGCGAATAATTTGGTGCAAAGATAGTTTTTTTCTTCGAATAAACCGAGCATTTTTTTCGAATGGCCTCAATATTTATGATTTTTTAATACATTTCAATCTTTTTAAGGCCAGATGATGTCCTCTTGCGGCTGCCATTTCATAATATTCCATGGCCTTTTGCATGTCGGGGACAGCTGTCCAGCCCTCTTCGTAGCTTTGCCCTAAGCGAAACCATGCATACGGGTCGGTCGAAATCTTGTATGCTTCAATGGCCAAAGTGGGGTTTCGCTCTACGTTCTCTTGGCCTTTGCGATAGATGTCGCCTAAGCTTGAGGGTGCATATTGCAGGTCGCCATGTCTGATTGCCTCTTTGTACCAATATACGGCTTTCTCGAAGTCTTGCTTCACGCCAATGCCGTGAGGGTGGCAATATCATTGAGCACAACGCCTTCATACGGCTTTTCTGGCTCATAATTTTGTGCCATCTCGAGCAGTATGTCGGCATCTTCCCTGCAATAGCTCTCGGTGGTTTCTGCGCCATCTATTTGCCACGATAAAACGGTGCCAATCGATTCATGCTGAGGTACATCTACTTCGGTGTCTTCGTCTATGTCGTTTTCTTCTGGCACGTCGTCGTAGGGCAGCAGGTTGTGGCTCAGCATATAGTTTATGTAGCCAAAGATTCGGGGTGTCGAAGAGTGTATGCATACGCCCATTTTCTTCAGCGCCTCTTGGTCCACATATACATGTTTCATCTGTTTGGCAAGCGAAAGGTAGTACTTCAGGCCGAGCGACAGATAGCATTTCAGCAAGGCAATTTCTTCGCCCATTTCGTCGGCTACCCAGTCTTCGTTCATCAGTTGATAGGCGTTTTTGCCCTCTGCCGTAAAGTGCTCTTTGTTGAGGCAAAGGCTGAGCGTGTCAACCAGATAGGGCAGGAAGCGATAGTCGTCATACGAGGCGAGTCGGTCCATCGATAGCAGGTAGCCATCGCCTGTCTCTTCGAGCAAGAACAGGGTGACCGAGTGCTTTTCCCGAAAGAACGCCCATGTGCCAGGAATCTCTTCGGGCGACACAACAAGTACAATGTCGTTTGTCCCAAGGGCATCTGCTAACTCGCTGAAGGACAAACGATATTTAGCTGCAATAGGAATCTTTATCAGCATCTTATTTTACCCAGATTACATAGTCTTTTTTGCGCTCTGCCTGGGGCTTCAGCGCGTCTGGTGCAGCATAGCCGAGAATACAGTTGCCAATGCCTTCATACTCTTCACCGATGCCAAGTTCGCGCAGCATGTTTTTCCCCTCTTCAGTTTCGAAGGTCTCTTTGGCACGATGTATCCAGCACGAACCCAAACCTAAGCTCTGCGCTGCAACCATCATGTTTTCCATCACGAGTGAACCGTCATAAACTCTTGTGCCGCAATCTTTTTTGGCCAATACAACCAGCACAACCGGTGCGCCGTAGAATGGGTCGCTGTGTCCGCTCGAGGCGTGCAAACCGTTGCCGGTGAGAATCTCAAGATTCATGCGGCTCAGCTTGTCGCGCATCTCTTTGTTGGTTACGGCCAGAATGATCGATGACTGCTTGTTCATGCCCGAGGGTGCGTAGGTCCCGGCTTTTACCACTTGCTCAATGAGTTCGGCTGGCACGGTTTTGTCCAGATACTTTTTCACGCTTCGGCGCGAAATGATGTTGCTGATAGTTTCGTTCATAATTTTCTTTTTAGTTATAATTTTTCTACCTGCGCAAATATACAAATTCTCCATCAATATTCCCCATCTCAGCCTCAAAAATCTCTCATTGTTATATTATGAGCCAAATGCGTCGTTTTGTAAAATCATGTGAACATATCATTTTTAGTCACACTTTGCTCGAAAAGTAGTAAATCTTGAGCAAAGATTGAGATATTTTTTGGTCGGTATTAATTTTCTGCTATATTTGCGGCAAGTTTCATGCAAAAATGAAAGAAATTAAGCAATAGTGAATTTGTGCTAATACTTTAGTTATGTTTGCGAATAAAAATAATGCTCAGTTAGCGATTTCCTCTTTGTTGGCTACTTGTGCCACATTGGGTGTTTGGTCGTGCAAGCCTGTTTCGGCTCCTGAGCAGGTAGCCATTACTTTCGATTCTCTCTGCTATCATATCAACCAGGCTTATCCTGCCATCGAGGGTAAGGAGAAACCTTGCCTTGATATCGATGTCAGCGTACTTCCTGCCGTCAAGGGCGCCAGCAAGGAGGTTGTTGACAAGGCCAATCGTTTCATTGCCGAAATGCTCGTGAGCTACGGCGGCACCAAGGGAGCATCGCTCAAAGATTGTGTCTCTGCGCTTGTCGATAATCATATTGCGCATTATCGCGACTGGGTTTCGTCCGAGGCCGATAACTATGCCAGCAGTCCTAAGGCGGCCGAACGTTGGCTCAGCAGTGAGTTCTCGCTCGAAGGCAAGCCTGTGTTCAATCGCAATGGTGTTCTCACCTATGGCATTGCTAAGTACGAGAACAGCGGCAGCCAGCATGGCGAGAGTTCTTATAACTATTCAACCTGCAGTTTTGAATATTTGCCCGATGGTAAAAGCGAATATGTTTGCCATCCTATTTCGCTCGCCGACGTGGTGCTGCCCGATAGCCTCGAGAGCCTCAATGCTATTCTTGTCAATCGAATCGTGAAACTCTTCAATGCCAAGAACTATGAGCAGCTCTTGCGCGAAGGCCCGCTTTTCGAAAATGCTGAGGTTTCTGCTGTCGATAATTTCTATCTCACCAACGAGGGTATCAATTTCGTTTACAACATGTACGAGATCGCTCCATACGCAGCCGGCACCATCGAACTCTCTACCACTTGGGACGAGCTCAAGCCACTCATGCCAGCCGAATCTCCACTCATGCGAATCGTAAATACTCAACTTCCTGATGAACAGAATCTTTGAATATTTCCCTACTTTAACCGATAAGCAGCGTCAGCAAATCGACGCACTTCAGCCGCTTTACACCGACTGGAATGCCAAAATCAACGTCATCTCGCGTAAGGATATTGACCAGCTTTATGAGCACCATGTGCTGCATTCGCTGGCCATTGCCCGTTATGTTGAGCAGGAGATGGGCGGCTTTGCTCCCGGCACGCAGATTGTCGATGTGGGTTGCGGTGGCGGTTTTCCAGGCATTCCTTTGGCTATTTTCTATCCCGAATGCAAGTTCCTGCTGGTCGATCGCATCGGCAAAAAGGTTCGCGTGGCACAGGAGGTGGCTACTGCCATCGGTTTGCAGAATGTCGAGTTCCGTCATGCTGGCATCGAGGAGGTGAAGCAGGAGTTCGACTATGCTGTGAGCCGTGCCGTGATGGTTTTGCCCGATCTGGTCAAGCTCGTGAAGCGCTGCACCAAACGCGGTCTCATTACGCTCAAGGGCGGTGATCTGGCCGAAGAACTCGCACCCAAGTCGTGCCAGGCTACCAAGGTTGTTCCTATTAGCAACTATTTCAGTGAGGAGTTCTTCTCAACCAAAAACGTGCTTTACACGCCATTGAAGTAATCATGATGAAAATAGAACAATTCGTCTGCAATCCGTTTTCCGAAAACACTTATGTGGTGACCGATGAAGAGACGCTCCAGTGCGCCATCATCGATCCGGGCATGTGTTCTTCGCTCGAATGGGCCAAGGTGCGCGACTATATTCGCAACAACAACACTGTGCAGCACATCCTCTTGACCCACTCGCATGTCGATCATCTCCTGGGCGCTGGCTACTGCACTCAGGAATATGGTGTAGAGGTGAGCGGCTCTATGACCGACCAGACCCATTTGCCCGATGCTCGCTGGCAAGCTGGCGCTTTTGGTGTCGATTGTGAACTCCGTCCGGCCGCCATTACTCGCAATCTGGCTGAGGGCGACACTTTCCTCTTGGGCAATCTCGAGGTTCAGGTGATTGATTGTCCCGGTCATAGTTTTGCAGGTTTGTGCTATTATATTCCGCGCGAAGGCTGTCTCTTTACGGGCGATGTGCTCTTCTGCGGTTCTGTCGGTCGTTCCGATTTTGGCGAATTCATGGGCTGCAATGGTCGCCTTCTTGCTGAGGGCATTGTTCAGAAACTCTTTGCTCTTCCTGCCGAAACGCTTGTCTACCCCGGTCACGGACCCAGCACCAGCATCGGCTATGAGCGCGATAATAACTTCTATCTCTGATTCACTATGATTTCCGATCCATTTATTCTCTTGAGCCAGGTCAACATGAAGTTGCGCGACGAGTACAGCGATCTCGACGAACTTTGTGCTGCTCTTGACTATGACAAGGAGGAACTTGTCAAGCGTCTTGCTGAGGCTGGCTTCGATTACGTGCCTGAGCAGAATCAGTTCAAATAAAGGTCTTATAATAATATAGAAAAGTATGATAGAGAACCAACTCTCTGCCGCTCGTGAGGCCAGCTATGCATTGCTCAGTCTCAATGAGGCGCAAACCAATGCCCTGTTGCTCGATTTGGCCGATGCCCTCGAGTCTCAGTCTCAGAGCATCGTTGCAGCCAATGCTGCCGACTTGAGCCGCATGGATGCCAGCGCTCCCAACTATGACCGCTTGCTTCTCAATGCAGAGCGCATCCAGGGCATTGCTGCCGACACCCGTAATGTGGCTTCACTTCCCTCACCCCTCAATAGGGTTTTGAGCGAAGTTGTTCGTCCCAATGGCATGAAAATCACCAAGGTGTCTGTTCCTTTCGGCGTTATTGGTGTCATCTACGAGGCTCGTCCCAATGTTACGGTCGATGTCTTTTCGCTCTGTTTCAAGGCGGGTTCTGCTGCTTTGCTCAAAGGCGGCAAGGAGGCGGCCGATAGCAATGCGGCTTTGGTGCAGGTCATTCATCAGGTGCTTGCCAAGCATGGTTTGCCCGAAGCGCTTTGCACCCTATTGCCCAATGATCGCGAAGCCACTGCCCAGCTGCTCAATGCCGTGGGGCAGGTCGATCTCGTCATTCCGCGCGGCAGTCGTGGTCTCATCGACTTTGTGCGTCAGAATGCTCGTGTTCCTGTCATTGAAACCGGTGCCGGCGTTTGTCACACTTATATTGACAAGAGTGCCGATCTCGAAAAGGCGCGTGCCATCATCTGCAATGGCAAGACCCGTCGCGTCTCTGTCTGCAATGCGCTCGATTGTGTTGTGCTTCACGAAGCGCTTCTCCCACAGCTCGACTATCTGCTTGCCCCAAGCATCGAGAAAGGTGCACAGGTGCACGTTGAGGAGCCCGAATGGTTCGGCCGCGAAATGCTGTCGCTCCACATGGCTGTCAAGGTTGTGCGCAGTGCCGACGAGGCCATTGCCTTTGTGCAGCGTCACACTTCTCACCACAGTGAGAGCATTGTGGCCGAAGACCAGGAACTCTGTCAGCGTTATGCACGTGTCATCGATGCCGCTTGCGTTTATCAGAATCTGCCCACCTCGTGGACCGATGGCGCTCAGTTTGGCTTCGGTGCCGAAATAGGCATCTCTACCCAGAAGCTCCATGCACGCGGCCCCATGGCTTTGCCCGAAATCACGACATATAAATATATTATTGTGGGCGAGGGGCAGACCCGAGGCTAATATACTCCTAACTCCTCACTCCAAACTCCTAACTATATATGAAGGTTTACGTTATGCTCGCAACTGGTTTCGAAATCACCGAAGCCATGTTGCCCATTGATATCCTGAAGCGTGCTGGCATTGAGGCCATCACCGTCAGCGTTGAGAATCTTGATGTCGTTGCTGCCAGCAACGGCACCCGTGTTTTGCCCGATCTTAAGATGTCCGATGCCAATCTCTCTGATGGCGAAATGATTTTCCTCCCAGGCGGCATGCCAGGTTCGAAGAATCTTGACGAGAACCCTGCTGTCATCAATGCCGTCTCTGCATACAATGAGGCTGGCAAGTGGTTGGTGGCTGTTTGTGCCGCTCCTCTCGTGTTCGGCCACATGGGCTTGCTCAATGGTCAGAAGGCTACCTGCTATCCTGGTTTCGAAGACGAATTGCATGGTGCCGATCATCAGCAGCAGACCGTGGTTCGTTCGGGCAAGATCATCACCGGCTGTGGCCCAGGTGCCTGCTTTGCTTTGGGCCGTGAAATGGTTGCCGCTCTTGTTTCCGAAGAGGCTGCAGACAAGATTCTGAGCCAGATGATGTTCAATGTCTATGCCTGATGATTACCGCTTCGGTTGTCGTTTATAATAGC
>JAUNCV010000025.1:0-3759 GCA_030526445.1 Bacteroidales bacterium
GAAGCGGCCACCTTACGAAACGAGGCTCAATCAGTAAAATGGTTGGGCCTTTTTTTCTATATTATAATTTGTTTGCTATGAATTTTCTTGATTTAGTTTCTCAGAGATATAGTGTTCGTGGATATGAAAATAAGCCTATATCTTCATCAGATTTGGAGTATATCTTAGAATCGGTTCGTCTGTCACCATCTGCTTGCAATCGTCAGCCATGGCATTTTTATGTTTGCAAGTCGGAAGAGTCGTTGAATAAGGTACGCCAGTGTTATGATCGAGACTGGTTTGGTACAGCACCTTTGGTCATTGTTTGTGCTATCCGACACGATGAGGAGTGGGTACGTCCAAACGATGGTCATGTGCATGGTATCGTTGATGTCAGCATTGCTGCCGAACATATCTGCTTGTCTGCAACAGAGCGTGGATTGGGCACTTGCTGGGTATGTAATTTCAATGCACAGCTGTGTCATGATTTGCTGAATCTTCCTGAAAATGAAGAAGCCGCAGTGATGATTCCTGTTGGATATCCAACCACCACTGCGACTCCGAAGAAGAGAAAAGAAATGAATCAGATTGTTACTGAAATCTGAATTACTGATATTGTTCGATAATAGCCTTCATATCTGCTTTAGGCATAGCACCCGTCTTACTCCACACTTGCTTTCCGTCTTTGAAAAGCATAAAGGTTGGAATTGAACGAATATTATATTCTACGGCTAATTCCTTGTTCTGGTCGACATCGACTTTAAGTACCTTCAGTTTGCCCTTTTTCTCGACGCTTATTTCCTCGATAGTAGGGTGCATCATTTTGCAAGGTCCGCACCAAGTGGCGTAAAAATCGACAAGTACAAGCCCTTTCTTGCTGATGGCTTGCTTGAAGTTGTATTCGTTCTGTACCTCTACAATGGCTGATTGTGAAGTAGCCTTCGCTTTATCTGCTGCAAGGTTGGTTGTAAAACAGAACATCATGCTGCAGAGAACGAGTATTGAAGAAAATAATTTTTTTCGCATTGCTTATATTGTTTTGATTTAGTTTAATTACTAATAGAATATTTATGTCAAACGAACTTTCACTTCAGGAAATATATCGTGCACAGTTTGTGCTCAAAAACATCATTCGCGAAACTCCGATGGTTGCTGCACCTACCATCAAGCCTGGGTGTGACATTTATATCAAGCCAGAGAATCTTCAGGTGACCGGATCGTTCAAGGTTCGTGGTGCAAGCTATATGATCTCTCAGTTGAGCGAAAAGGAAAAGGAGAGAGGTGTTATTGCTTGTTCGGCAGGCAATCATGCACAGGGTGTGGCTCTTTCTGCGCAAAAATACGGAATTAAGAGCTGTATTTGCTTGCCCGAGGGTGCGCCTATCAGCAAGGTTGAAGCAACCCGTGGTTACGGTGCGGATATCTGCCTTGTTCCGGGTGTTTATGACGATGCCTACGCGCGAGCCCTTGAACTTCGTGACGAGCGTGGAATGACTTTTGTGCATCCTTTTGACGATGCTCGTGTCATAGCCGGTCAGGGCACCATTGCGCTCGAAATCCTTGATGAACTGATGGATGCCGACAATATCATTGTACCTATTGGTGGTGGCGGCCTCATCAGTGGCATTGCTTATGCTGCCAAACAGCTGAAGCCATCGATCAAGGTTTGGGGTGTTCAGGGCGCCGGTGCTCCCAGTA
Source organism: Bacteroidales bacterium (assembly GCA_030526445.1). GTDB lineage: Bacteria > Bacteroidota > Bacteroidia > Bacteroidales > UBA3663 > Liminaster. The sequence goes on from JAUNCV010000025.1 coordinate 1,678, forward strand.
TGTTGCAGAGTCTGCAGCATGGACAGATTGAGCGCCTCTATAGCGTAAGCACCATTGCCGATGGCATTGCGGTCAAAGAGCCGGGAGCACTCACCTTTAGCCTTTGCCAGCAGTATGTTGACGGTGTTGTTACTGTGACCGATGATGAGGTTTGTGCTGCTATCCTTCACTTGCTCGAAAAGCATAAGATGATTGCCGAAGGTGCAGGCGCTGTGTCTGTTGCAGCTGCCATGTTCGGTAATTTGCCGCTCGAAGGTAAGAAGACTGTTTGTGTGGTGAGTGGTGGCAATGTGGATGTTACCATGCTCAACCGCATCATTAACCGAGGTTTGCAGAAGGGTGGACGTCTTTGCACCCTTTCGCTCGAAATCTCTGATCGTCCAGGTCAGTTGAACCTTGTCAGCCAGCTTATTGCGAAGTTGGGCGCCAACGTGACTGCAGTATTACACGAGCGCACTAATTCGTTTATCGATGTCAATTCGTGCGTGCTGCGTATTTCGATGGAGACACGTGATCAGAATCATATCAACGAAATCTGTCGTGTTCTTACCGAACATGGTTTCTCCATTTTAGGAGAGGCATAAACGTTTTGCCGAAACATTGCGCTTATGCCTCATGGGGATGGGGGTGTTATTTGACCAAACCAGCCTTTAAGCACTTGATGACAGCCGAGTTGAAACCGGCATGATCGAGCTCGTTCAAGCCTCGGATGGTCAATCCACCAGGAGTGGTCACTTTGTCGATGCCCACGGCGGGATGCATCTTAGCGCCCTCGAGTACTGCAACAGCGCCTTTCATAGCCTGCATGGCAATCTCCTGGGCTTCGGATGGATAAAGGCCCATCTCAACGCCACCCTCCATCATGGCGTGAATAAAACGCATCACATAAGCGATACCACAACCAGAGAGCATGTTGCCAGCTGCAACCTGACTCTCTTTGCACACTTTCACTTTACCCACTTCGAGTAACAAATCCCTGACAGTATCTGTGATATTGTTGGGGATTCCTGTTGCTGGTGCCAGATAGGTCATGCTTTCTCCATATTCGGCTGCAATGTTTGGCATCACATACAGGGTCTGTGCCTTTGGGCAGTTAAGTTGTTCGCGAAGTGTTTCTGTAAACACATTGGCAGCTACAGAGAGGATGATCTGATGTTCGAAGTCGATCATATCTCTAATCTGACCGATAACATCCTCAACCAGCCAAGGTTTAACGGCAAGGACGATAACTTCGGCACCCACCACAGCTTCAGCATTATTGAGCGAAGTCTTGATGGCAGGATACTCTTTTTTGTAACGCGCAAGGGTTTCTTCTGTTCGAGCAGTAATGGTCAGTTCATGGGTGCCCTTTTTAGCCCATCCCTTGATGAGCGCTCCGCCCATGTTACCTGCTCCAATGACAGTAATTTTCATATTATATATAATAATGTATAAGAAGTAGTCTGGTTAATTCTTCGAGAATGTCAGGCTTCCCAAAGCGTTGCCAACAATCATGATCAGCAGATTCGAGCAAAAGCCCATCGGCAGTTCGGCAAAACGCTCTGCACAGTGCGCGAAGCCATCGGCTGTGATCCATATCCAGAAGTAACCATAGTTGGCGATGCAGTGTTCAAAACCGCAGAGAATGAAGAACATAATAGGCATGATGACCGAAAGCGGATGCTGTGTCTTGCGCCAGCCATTCACGGCAAGATACATCATGGCACCGCAGCCCCACGACAGAAACAGGGCAGAATACCAAGTCTGGTTTATTTTGGTGGCAACGATGGGTTCGATGCCCGAAAGATCAAGGCGCGTGATGTTGCCCAAACTGCCCACAATAGCTATACCGACAAAGTTCATCACAATGATTGGCAGCATACCACCCACAGGTTTCCATAGGTCGCGAAGGCTCTCAACATAACCTATTCGTCCGGTATAGAGCGGATATCCCTTCAAAAGGATGCTTATCAAACCGAGAGCAAAGAGAAAAGAGCCTACTATGCGGTTCTCGTTAACGATATAGACCATATCTCCCAATGCAATCAAGGCACCTGCCAGCATCGACTGAATGTAAAATTGTACAGTTTCTTTCTTCATTTT
>JAUNCV010000025.1:3769-4617 GCA_030526445.1 Bacteroidales bacterium
TAAAAACGCTGTTATATTTATAAAAATGTTAGTCTTTGAGGCGCAAATATAGTTAGTTTACACCAAAAATCGACAAAGAAACCAACATTTTTACTGCAATTATTCAAAAAAGCCCTGATTCAGCCTTGTTCGAAGCAAAGTTTGGCCTTGTAAATCGATACTTTGACTATCGGAAATGACAAAAATATCGATTTTGGCAATCGTTTGCACTAAATAATGAAGAAAGTTTGGTGCAATTGATTGCATTTGCGAAAAAAGCCTTATCTTTGCAGCGTCAATCAGGAAAAACAACTGATTGGGTTTATAAATTGCCGAATGTTAGAATAAGGTATGTTAGAATGTGTTATGTTATGAAAGGTGTAGTGGAAGCGCTTGGCGCGCTGTGAGCTACATAATGAGTAAGTAATGAGTGTTTCATGTTGGTAAAATTTTTACCAATCCGCTGATCTAAATCGGAAGATTTGGATCAGTTTATTTTTTGTCCGAACCCCAGTTTTCGGGCTATGATTTTTGCACGAAAAGCGGGAAAATAGCCGGGCTATTTGATATTTTTAAATGACAAACGCGTCTTCTTTTGCGTAAACATAGCTATATCCTCTTGTTTTTTATAGATTTATGGTCGAAGACATTATAAAAAATGCTATCTTTGCACCCGCTTGTGACCACTAAAGGTCCAACAATATTAATTTTATGTCTAACAATTTTAAGAACACCGCTATCGAAGACTTCGATTGGGAAGCTTACGAGAACGGCGAGACCCTTACCTCGAAGAGTAAGGAGGAGATGGCTGCTTCATACGAGCAGACTCTCAATTCACTCAACAACAATGAAGTAGTTAAAGGTACTGT
>JAUNCV010000025.1:4627-7373 GCA_030526445.1 Bacteroidales bacterium
AACCTCTATCAACAAGCGTGAGGTTATCGTAAACGTTGGCTACAAGAGCGAAGGCGTTATCTCAAGCTCAGAGTTCCGCTACAACCCAGACCTCAAGGTAGGTGATGAGGTAGAGGTTTACATTGAGTCACAGGAGAATCGCGCTGGTCAGCTCGTACTTTCACACAAGAAGGCTCGTGCAACCACTTCTTGGAGCCGTGTAAACGAGGCTCTCGAGAACAACGAGGTTATCACTGGCTTTGTTAAGTGCCGCACTAAGGGCGGTATGATCGTTGACGTATTCGGCATCGAGGCATTCCTCCCAGGTTCACAGATCGACGTTAAGCCAATCCGTGACTATGACGTATTCGTTAACAAGACCATGGAATTCAAGGTTGTTAAGATCAACAACGAGTTCCGTAATGTTGTCGTTAGCCACAAGGTTCTCATCGAGGCAGAACTCGAGGAGAAGAAGAAGGAGATCATGTCACAGCTCCAGAAGGGCCAGGTTATCGAGGGTACTGTTAAGAACATCACCTCTTACGGTGTGTTCATCGACCTCGGTGGTGTTGACGGTCTCATCCATATTACCGACCTTTCATGGGGCCGCGTAAGCGATCCTAAGGAGGTTGTTACCCTTGATCAGAAGATCAATGTTGTTATCCTCGACTTTGATGACGAGAAGAAGCGTATCGCTCTCGGTCTCAAGCAGCTCACCCCACATCCATGGGATGCTCTTGACGCTAATCTTCAGGTTGGTGACAAGGTTAAGGGTAAGGTTGTCGTTATGGCCGACTACGGTGCATTCGTTGAGATCGCACCAGGCGTTGAGGGCTTGATCCACGTTTCAGAGATGAGCTGGAGCCAGCACGTACGCAGCGCTAACGATATCCTCAAGGTAGGTGACGAGGTAGAGGCACAGATCCTCACCCTCGACCGTGCTGAGCGCAAGATGTCTCTCGGCCTCAAGCAGCTTAAGGCTGATCCATGGGCTGACATCGAGGTTCGTTTCCCAGTTGGTTCAACTCACACTGCTAAGGTTCGCAACTTCACCAACTTCGGTGTATTCGTTGAGATCGAGGATGGCGTTGAGGGTCTTATCCACATCAGCGACCTCTCTTGGACCAAGAAGATCAAGCACCCATCAGAGTTCACCCAGATCGGTGCTCCTATCGAGGTTCAGGTTCTTGAGATCGACAAGGAGAACCGTCGTCTCAGCCTTGGCCACAAGCAGCTCGAGGCTAACCCATGGGATGAGATCGAGGCTATCTACACCGTTGGTTCTATCCACGAGGGTAAGATCGCTGAGATGATCGACAAGGGCGCAGTTATCGCTCTCCAGGAGGGTATCGAGGGCTTCGCTACTCCTAAGCACCTCCAGAAGGAGGACGGCTCACAGCCAGTTGCTGGTGAGACCCTCCAGTTCAAGGTGATCGAGTTCAACAAGGACAGCCGTCGTATCATCCTCAGCCACAGCCGCATCTTCGAGGATGTTGCTAAGGCAGAGGCTCGCAAGGAGCAGCAGGCTAAGCGTGCTGCTAAGAAGGCAGAGGCTAAGGAGGCTCCAGTTGCAATGCCATCAATCGAGAAGACTACTCTCGGTGACATCGATGCTCTTGCAGCTCTCCGCGACAAGCTCGCTGGCAAGTAATTATTGCCCGACATCAGAACTTTTTTCTAACCCGCAAGGGTGCGAATGAGTACTTTTGTCAATGCACTATACCGTATGCAGACTTTCGAAAGAAGGTCTGCATTTTTTTTGTCTTTTTTATCGTCGAACTCTTGTCCGAATCGAAAATTATGATTACCTTTGCACCGTTGTTTTAAAACCTTATGAACTCTCTTAAATTTTTTACCTAATGGCTCAGGAATGTACTGTTAGTATCTTAGGCGATTATGCCATGGTGCATGCTCAAGACTCATCGTTGCGTGGCCTGCGTTTTGATATCTCCAAAGCAGGTTGTCGAATGTACGAAAACTCTCGTCAGCAAAGTAAAGACTTCTTTGACGAGATCATCAAGTGGTTTGGCGGACGTCCAGCCAATGCCGACAGCATCTCAAAAAGTCTTCAGTTGTATCTCATTACAAGAAGACGTGAATATGGTTTGCCGGCTTAAGTAATCAGTCAGATAAAACTGACAAAAAAAGTTATTCTGTTTAAAAAACAGACAAAAGCGCTACTTTTTTATTTAGAAAAGTGGCGCTTTAATTTTTTTTGACTATATTTGCGGGCGCGCAAAAGAGTATCTTGTTGCAAAAGGCGCACTATTTTGATTATAATTTTTAAACGATGAATAAGAATACTATTATTGGTACCATTCTGCTCATTGCGCTCTTCATGGGTATGACCTACTACAATACCCCATCGGCAGAGCAGCGTGAGCAGTATCGCAAACAACAGGAATTAAAGCGTGAGGCGGCTCGCAAGGAGCAGGAGCGTCGCGATGCAGAGATCAACTTGATGAGCGAAGCCTTGACACAGTCTCAGCGTGACAGCCTTGCTGCTGTAGCTGCTTTTCAGGATAGTGTCCGCACTGCAGTCAAGTTCGGTCCTTTGGCGCAGGCTACTGCTGGTAACGAGCAGCTTGTGACCCTCGAGAACGAAGTTATCAAGGTGAGCATCAACACCCATGGCGGTATGATTGAGCAGGTTGAGCTCAAGAAATACCAGAACCAGTATGACAGTACTGCTCTTGTGCTTTTCGATGCACAGAACAACGACATGGAGTTTGTGTTCGAAGGCCGTGGCAACTATCGCGACGACATC
>JAUNCV010000025.1:7389-16648 GCA_030526445.1 Bacteroidales bacterium
GCCACTCAACGCTACCGATCGTGAGGTCACCATGCGTCTCACTTCGGCCGATGGCGGTATCCTCGATCTCAATTATTCGCTCGATGCAGAGACCTATCTCGTTGATTTCGTTGTCAAGGGCAGTAATGTTGATCGCATTGCACACGATACCAACTTCAACTTCAAGTGGAATCAGAAGCTCATTCGCACCGAACTTGGTCGCGACTTTGAGGAGCGTTACAGCAGCCTCTTCTATCGTTTCGATGGCGAAAGTCCTGACGATGACGATCTTGACAGTTCGACCAAGAATGGCCAGAAGAACGTAAGCGGCCGTCTCACTTGGTTCAACTTCAAGAACCAGTTCTTCAGCTCTATCCTCGTTAGCGGCAACGCTTTCCACGATGGCGACCTTCGTTCGTCGCTCATCAACGAAGAGGAGCGCGATGGCAAGAAATACCTCAAGAACTATTCGGCCAACCTCTTCTTCGAGATGGCCGACGAAGAGAAGTTCTGCTTCTTCTTCGGTCCTAATGACTACCCAATGCTCAACGACCTGAGCGAGCAGGTAGCCGAACGTGTAGGTTTGGGCGACGAAGACATTGAGCTCGAGCAGACCATCTATCTGGGTTGGCCAATTGTGCGTTGGGTGAACCGTTTCATCGTTCTTCCATTCTTCCACTGGCTCGATGGTTTCAACCTCAACTATGGTCTGATTATCCTCTTGCTCACCTTGCTCATCAAGGGCATCACCTTCCCATTCACTCGCAAGTCTATGCTTGCAGGCGCCAAGATGCGCATCGCCAACATGATGCCTGAGGTGCAGAAAGTCAATGAGAAGTATCCTAATCAGGAGGATGCCATGAAGAAGCAGCAGGAGCTCATGGCGCTCTATAGCCGCATGGGTGTTAACCAGATGGGCGGTTGCTTGCCAATGCTCTTCCAGTGGCCAGTGCTCATTGCCCTCTTCTACTTCTTCCCAACCTCAATCGAGCTTCGCGGACAGTCGTTCCTTTGGGCCAATGACCTCTCTACCTACGATGCCATCATCACTTGGGATACCTACATTCCTGTGATCGACTGGATCTTCCACCAGCACATTTCGTTGTTCTGTGTTCTCATGACCGCCACCAACATCTTCTACACTTGGCTCATGCAGAAGCAGAATCCAGCACAGCAGAGCATGCCTGGAATGCAGATGATGATGTACTTGATGCCACTCATGTTCCTCGCCATCTTGAACAACTATTCGGCAGGTCTCTCATACTACTACTTCCTCTCAACCCTCTTTGGCATCATCCAGACTTATGCCATCCGTGCTTCGCTCAACGAAGAGAAGATCCTTGCACAGTTGAAGCATAACCTCTACCACCCAAAGAAGCAGAGCGAGCAGTCGGGCTGTGCAGGTTGGGCCGCTAAGCTTCAGGAGGTACAGAAGCAGCAGCAGGCCGAGATGAAGAAGCAGCAGCAGGCTCGCATGCGCAAGATGTAATTGTCGGGCGCTCTCACAAACAAAAGATAATAACTCATTTTTCGAAATTGCAAATATTTTCAAGATATGATCGATCCTAAGCAACGCTACATGATGCGCGGTGTAAGTGCCGCCAAGGAGGATGTTCACAACGCAATCAAGAACATCGATAAAGGCCTCTATCCACAGGCGTTTTGTAAGATTATCCCCGATATTCTCGGTGGTGATCCAGAGTATTGCAATATCATGCATGCCGATGGCGCTGGTACCAAGACCAGTCTTGCCTACATGTATTGGAAGGAGACAGGCAACGTGAGTGTCTGGAAGGGCATTGCTCAGGATTCGCTCATCATGAATATTGATGACCTCATCTGTGTGGGTGCTGTTGACAATATTCTTGTTTCGAGCACCATTGGCCGCAACAAGATGCTCATCCCAGGCGAGGTTATCTCTGCCATCATCAATGGCAACGATGAGCTCATGGCCGAACTTCGCGAAATGGGTATCGGTGTCTATGGCACCGGTGGCGAGACTGCCGATGTGGGCGACCTTGCACGCACTGTTATCGTCGATAGCACTGTGACCTGCCGCATGAAGCGCAGTGACGTTATCAACAATGCCAACATTCAGGCAGGCGATGTCATTGTGGGTCTTGCCAGCTTCGGTCAGGCTACCTACGAGAAGGAGTACAATGGCGGTATGGGCTCGAACGGCTTGACTTCGGCTCGTCACGATGTCTTTGCCAAGTATCTGGCCGAGAAGTATCCTGAGAGCTACGATCATGCAGTTCCTGAAGAACTCGTTTACAGTGGCGGCCTCAAGCTCACCGATAAGGTTGAGGGCAGCCCACTCGATGCAGGCAAGCTCGTGCTCAGCCCAACTCGTACCTACGCTCCTGTAGTCAAGAAGATGCTCGATGCTATGCGTCACGACATCCACGGTATGGTTCACTGCTCAGGTGGTGCACAGACCAAGGTTCTGCACTTCATCAAGGACCTTCATGTCATCAAGGACAATCTCTTCCCAATTCCACCACTCTTCCGCACCATTCACGAGCAGAGCGGCACCGATTGGGCCGAGATGTACAAGGTATTCAACATGGGTCACCGTCTCGAGGTTTATCTCCCAGCCGAAAAGGCACAGGAGGTGATCGATATCGCCAAGTCATTCAACATCGATGCACAGATTGTGGGTCGTGTTGAGGCAAGCGATCATGCTCATGTTACTCTCCACACCGAGAATGGTGTGTTCGAATACTAAACTATTTGTTTCGAAGATAAGCAAGAGAGAGGTGTTTTTCAGCACCCCTTTCTTGCTCTTTTTAAAACCTTAGGGTTCATCCTTTACGACCAATTCATCATTATACTAACGCATAACACATCTTTCTCTGTCATGAAAATCAGAAAATCCACCTTGCAGAGCCTTGCCCTTGTCGGCTCTCTTAGCGCCTTGAGTTCTTGTTCCGAACAGCGCTTGCCCTATCAGAATCCCGATCTTTCGGCCGATGAGCGCGCTCTCGACCTTGTGTCACGTCTCACGCTCGAGCAGAAGGCACAGCTCATGCAAGATGCCAGTGAGGCCATTCCCGAACTCAAGATACAGAAATACAACTGGTGGAACGAAGCCCTTCATGGTGCTGCCCGCAGCGGCAAGGCTACCGTTTTTCCTCAGGCCATCGGCATGGCTGCTTCGTTCGATCCTGAGCTGCTTGAGCAGGTCTTCGACATCGCTTCTACCGAACAGCGCATCAAGTATATCGAAGCGCGCAAGGATAGCAATGTGAGCCGCTACAAGGGCCTTACGGTGTGGACACCCAACATTAACATCTTCCGCGACCCACGCTGGGGCAGAGGACAGGAAACCTATGGCGAAGATCCGTTCCTCACAGCCAAAATGGGACGTTCGGTGGTTGTGGGCCTGCAAGGTCATCCTGACGAGAAAGTTTATGCCGGTGCCAGCAAGAGCGGCAAATGGCGTCCTTATGACAAGCTGCACGCCTGCCTCAAGCACTTTGCCGTACATAGCGGACCCGAGTCTGAACGCCATTATTTCGACGCTAAGGACCTCTCTTTGCGCGATCTTGAAGAGACCTATCTCTATGCCTTCGAGCGCCTTGTCAAGAGCACCGATGTGCGCGAAGTGATGTGTGCCTACAATGCCATTGAGGGCGAACCTTGCTGTGGTTCTGATAAGTTCCTCACCCAGATACTTCGCAACGAGTGGGGCTATGAGGGCATTGTCACCAGCGACTGTTGGGCCATCAACGACTTCTATGCCGGCGAGGGTCATCACAACATCTTCCCGGGCGATGCCGCTCTGTCTTCGGCCAATGCCGTCTTGAGTGGCACCGATATTGAGTGCGGCTCGTCATACAAAGCCTTGCCCGAAGCCGTAGAGCGTGGAGCCATCACTGAGGCCGATATCGATAAGTCGCTCTTCCGCCTGTTGCGCGATCGCTTCCGCTTGGGCGAGATGGACGATGATGCACTTGTCTCGTGGAACCATATTCCGCTCTCAGAGCTCGCCTCCGACAAGCATGCAGCCGTAGCGCTTCAGATGGCGCACGAGAGCCTTGTCCTTCTGCAGAATCGCAACAACACACTCCCGCTCAAGGGCGCGAATCTCAAGAATGCACTCATTGGCCCAAATGCGGCCGATAGTGTGGTCATGTGGGGCAACTACAACGGCACAGCCCGCCACACCACCACAGTGCTCGAAGGACTTCAGCAGGCGCTTCAGGCGGGCCAGAGCCTCACTTATCAGATGGGCTCGAGCCATGTCACCCCCAACGTCTTCGAGTCGTGCATCGGCCAGTGTGTAGCCCCCAATGGGCAGGCTGGTTTTCAGGTCAAGTATTATAACAATGTGGTCATAGAGCGAGGCAAGCCATTCCAGTTGGGCGAAGTTGCGGCCGAAGTGCAGCTCACCAGCCCATGGCAGCTCAGCACCGGTGGCGCCACTGTCTTTGCCCCAGGTGTTGATATCCGAAACTTTGCAGGCGTCTATGAGACCAATTACCATGCCACTCGCGATCAGGATATGGTCTTCGATGGTTTCTGCGGTGGTGCCGGTGCCTTTATCGTCAACAACGATACGGTGGCACAGTTCTTCGCTCTGCATGGTGCGCGTTCCAGCAAGGCCACTGTGAGCATGAAGGCTGGTGAAGATTACAACATCAAGCTCCTCTTTGCACAGGTCAATGGCGATGCTCAGTTCAACTTCAATCTCGGCATCATGCAGCCTGTTGACTACAAGAAACTTTTGTCCGATACGCGCGATGCCGACGTGTATGTCTATGTGGGCGGTATCTCTCCATTGCTCGAAGGCGAGGAGATGAAGGTGCCATACGAGGGCTTCAAGGGTGGCGATCGCACCAACATTGAGCTCCCTAAGGTGCAGCGCGAAACCCTTCGTCAGCTTCACGCTACGGGCAAACCTGTGGTCTTTGTCAACATGTCGGGTTCGGCCATGGGCTTGGTTCCTGAGGTCGAAAACTGTGACGCCATCGTGCAGGCTTGGTATAGTGGTCAGGCAGGTGGTCAGGCCATTGCCGATCTCCTCTTGGGCAAGATCAACCCAAGCGGTCGTTTGCCAATCACCTTCTACCGCAGTCACACCGACTTGCCCGATTTCCATGACTATAATGTCGAGGGTCACACCTATCGCTACTTCCGTGGCAAGGTGCTCTTCCCATTCGGCTATGGCTTGAGCTACACCACCTTCGTCTATGGCCAGCCTACCTATGCCGATGGCAAGGTGCAGGTGCAGGTTACCAACACCGGAACGATGGATGGCACTGAAGTTGTGCAGGTTTACCTGAAGCGCGACGGCGATGTTGACGGCCCAATCAAGGCTCTTCGCGGCTTCAAACGTGCCGAAATCAAGGCTGGAGAGAGCGTTTTGGTCGAGGTTCCTGTCGAAGATTTGCGCACTTTCAACCCCGAAACCGGCAAAATGGAGCTTATTTCAGGCGCTCACACCCTGTTTGTAGGCTCAAGTTCGGCCGAAAATGATTTACAAAAACTCACTATTCAACTATAATGAACTCACTTCTCGAAAAACTTGAAGGCCTTGTAAGCCGTTTTGAAGAGGTTTCTACCCTTGTTACTGATCCGGCAGTCATTGCCGACCAGCAGCGATTTGTCAAGCTCACACGCGAATATAAGGAGCTCGAAGACATTCTTGCAGCCCGCAAGGAGTATATTTCGGTGCTCAATGGCATTGAGGAGGCCAAACTCCTCATGGGCGAAGACGATGCCGAGATGAAGGAGATGGCACGTCAGCAGTTGGCCGATTGTGAAGCAAGTCTGCCCGAGCTCGAAGAGCGCATCAAGATGCTCCTTGTGCCCAAAGACCCAGAGGACAGCCGCAATGCTGTTCTCGAGATCCGTGGTGGCACGGGTGGCGATGAGGCAGCCCTTTTTGCCGGCGATTTGCTCAAGATGTACCAGCACTATTGTGAGTCGAAGGGCTGGACTCTCTCTATCCAGAGTGCCTCTGAGGGCGCTGTGGGTGGCTTCAAGGAGGTTATCTGCATGGTAACGGGCGATTCGGTCTATGGCACGCTCAAGTATGAGTCGGGTGTGCATCGCGTGCAGCGAGTGCCTGCCACCGAGACCCAGGGACGTGTGCACACATCGGCTGCAACCGTAGCGGTTTTGCCCGAAGCCGATGAATTCGAAGTGCACATCAATGAGGGCGAAATCAAGTGGGATACCTTCCGCAGCTCGGGTGCAGGTGGACAGAATGTCAACAAAGTTGAGTCGGGTGTGCGCCTCCGCTATATGTGGAAGAACCCCAACACCGGCGTGGTCGATGAAATTCTCATCGAGTGTACCGAGACGCGCGACCAGCCCAAAAACAAGGAACGTGCACTCTCGCGCCTGCGTTCCTATATCTATGACAAGGAGCACCAGAAGTATGTCGATGACATTGCCAGCCGTCGTAAGAGCCTTGTCTCAACCGGCGACCGTTCGGCCAAGATCCGCACCTACAATTTCCCCCAGGGACGCATCACCGATCATCGCATCAACTACACCATTTACAACCTCTCGGCCTTCATGGATGGCGACATTCAGGACTGTATTGACCACCTCATAGTGGCCGAAAATGCCGAGCGACTCAAGGAATCTGAGCTCTGAACCCCTGTTTTCGGCCGACAATGTTGTCGTTTTTACCCTCATTCGATGCCAACTTTCTATCTTTGCACCATCAAAAAAGTAGAACTTTAATACACATACAGCTATGATTCTCTCAACTACTCCGACCCTCGAAGGTCACCGCATCAAGACTTATTATGGTGTTGTAACTGGCGAAACCATCATTGGTGCCAACTTCCTCAAGGACTTCACGGCCTCGTTGCACGACTTCTTCGGTGGCCGATCGAACTCGTATGAGAGCACCCTTCGCGAAGCCAAGGATATTGCTATGAAAGAGATGTCGCAACGTGCAGCCGCATTGGGCGCCAATGCAGTTGTGGGCATCGATATTGACTACGAAACCGTAGGCCAGAGCGGCTCTATGCTCATGGTTTCGTGCAGCGGAACGGCTGTAAGCATCGAATAAGAAGGTTTATAGTTAAAAGGTTAACAGATGATTTTGGAGGCGATGACGCATGTTGTCGGCCTCCATTTTTTGTTTAAAAAATGTGGTAAAAATTTGGAATTTAAGAAATATTAACATATCTTTGCACTTTGTAAATAGTAAAAAAACGTCTGTATTTAGCGCTTTTTGCAACAAAATGAACTGTTATTATATGAAAATTTTCAAGTATTTACCCGTTTTTATGACCGTTGCGGTTGCTTTATCCTCATGTTTCAAGCCTGAGGAGCCCAACAGCGAGTGCGATATCCTCTCGGTATCGGTCCATGTAGATAACCCAAAGGCTGTGTTTTTCCAGGAGACAGATACCCTCATCGAGCCTTCGAGCAGCTCTACATACATCGAGTTCAATGTGCGAAACAAATCGTCTATCGGGAAAATGTCGCCTGTTTTCACCCTCACTCCAGGTGCTACTATCTACCCAGAAAATGGCAGTGAGCAGGACTTTTCAGAGGGTCCGGTATACTATACTGTCACCTCTGAAGACCAGTAATGGCAGCGCCTTTACACGGTTTCGTTCGAGTCGAATGTCTTTATTCCGACCGAAAAACTCTATTTTGAGTTCGAAAACTACGAGCAGTATGACGATGATGACGCCCCCAAGCAGTACATGATCTGGCTCGAGACCATTGGCGATAACGAGTGTGAGTATTGGCAGAGCGCCAATGCGGGCTTCTCGCTGACCAATCTCTACAAGCCTTACAACACTTTTCCTACCTACCCAATCAAGGGCGATGAGGCGTATAAGGGCAGCAGTGTGGCCCTCACCACCCGCAGCACCGGAGATTTGGGCGCAATGGCAGGTATGCCTATTGCTGCCGGCAACTTCTTCATTGGCGAATTCGATGGCGAAGGTGCTATGTTTGATGCCCTTGGATGCACCCGTTTCGGCCGCCCAATCAACAAGAAGCCTGTGCAGGTTTCGGGCATGTATAAGTACAAATCGGGTGGCGAGAGCATGAAACCAGTCAAGGGCCAGCCTGGAAAGTTTGAAGGCACTGGCAAGAACGACACTGGCGCTATGTATGCGGTCTTCTATCGCAATCACGACGAGAAGGGCAAAAAGGTTGTTCTCACCGGTCACAACGTCAGAAATAGCGATATGATTGTGGCTAAGGCCAATGTGGGCAATGTGGTGACCGATACCAATGGCTGGGAGCAGTTTGTGTTCGATTTCGAATATGACCAGAGCAAAACCATCGATGCTAACGTGCTGAAAGACTATGGCTACAGCATTGCAGTGGTCTTCTCTTCGAGCAGCGAAGGTGAGACATATACCGGTGCCGTGGGCAGCACCCTTTGCATTGACAATGTCAGAATCACTTGTGAGTAAGAAGTAAATAGAAACCGAAAAAAAGAAAAACAATGAAGAAAAAGATATTTACCCTGCTCGCTTGTATGGCTGTCAGCCTCTCAGTCTGGGCAGAAGATCAGGCCGAACATTTCAACTATATCATCCGTCTTGGTTACAATGTGGGTGGCACTGCACCTATGGGCATGCCTGCCTCAATTCGCGCGCTCAACAGCTTCAAGCCACAGGCTACCTTTGCACTGAGCTTTGATGTGCAGCGCGATTTCTGGGGCAAATGGGGCGCATTGGCTGGCCTCCATGTTGAGGATAAGGGCATGAAAATCGATGCTCGTGTGAAGAATTATCACATGGCTATCGACCAAAAAGGCAACAAACTTGAGGGCATGTACACCGGTTGCCTTGTCACCGAGTGCTTCCAGTCACTGTACACCCTTCCTGTTATGGTGACCTATCGCCCTGGACGCTGGCTCCTGAAGTTCGGTCCTTATGTGTCATATGTCTCTTCGAGCGAGTTCAGCGGTAGCGTTTACGATGGTTATTTGCGTGTGGGCGACCCAACTGGCGAGAAGGTTGTGATGGGCAAAAAGGGTGAGAATAACCCTACTTTCGACTTCAGCAAGGATATGCGAAACTTCCAGTGGGGCCTCACTTTGGGTGCCGATTGCCAGTTAAATAAGCGTTGGGGCGTCTATTTTGACCTGAATTGGGGCCTAAGTGGCGCTTTCGAGAGCTCATTTAAGACCATTGAGCAGACACTTTATCCTATCTATGGCACCTTGGGTGTGTCGTATAGATTAAAGTAAACTATTGGTAATCATTGATATAGAAAGAGTGTTCCGCAAGGGGCGCTCTTTTTTTATGGGGCTTATAAGGCAAAAAAGATAACAAATTAATGCGTT
>JAUNCV010000026.1:0-13478 GCA_030526445.1 Bacteroidales bacterium
AGCCAATACGCTAATCTTGTGACCCTTCAAAACAGGGAGTTCATAAGAAAGGGTATTTTCGATAGAGTAGTTAGTGCTCAACCAAGTGCTCTGACTTGCAGTGTAAACAGTAGTAGTAGCACTACCTGCACCAGAAGATTTAGGTTCGTTGTAATCACGATAAGCACCTGAACCCCAAGAGTAGTTGAACTGAGTGCGCCACTTCAAGCCCTTGATAGGCTGAATGGTGAGGAATGCAGTTGCATTGACATTGATGTTGCGGCTCTCGGCCATAGAACCGAAGCCACCCTTATCAAGATTCTCCCATGGGTTGCTGAACCAATATTCATTCCAACCCTTACCATTGTTGGTGTAGTCGTAAATCTTGCCATTGTCGTCATACTTTGGCATAAGTGGGGTGGTCTGAAGCAAGCTGTGGATGTAGCTCCAGTACATACCATCCTCGGCCAACTGGTGGCTCTTGTTGTAACCAACAGAGAGGTTCTCACCAATAGTAATAGCGTCGAAATCCTTAACGCGAAGGAGAACGTGATCGCTATTTACACGAATAGTATTACGATTGTAGAAAGAAGCCTTGTCGGCACCCATGATACCTTCATTACCGGTATAGGTGTATGACATAGCGAACTTAGAACGATCAGAACCACCGGTCAAGGTAGCTGAATGATTCTGCTGGAGAGCATTTTCGTTCATAAACTCGCCCCACCAGTCGGTACCCTTCCAACCGGCAGCAACTTTATCAAGAATATTCTGAGGAACATAATCGGCAAAGTTCAACTTCTGACCCGAGGTATTGAAACTGTACTCGTCCATGATCATCATATACTGCTGTGCATCGAGAAGCTGTGGGCGCTTGTAGCTGTTCGACCAACCGAGAGAGCCGTTGTAGGTAAATTCAACCTTACCAACTCTACCCTGCTTGGTGGTAACAAGGATAACGCCGTTAGCAGCACGCGAACCGTAGATGGCAGCCGAAGCAGCATCCTTGAGCACGTCGATACTCTCGATATCATATGGGTTGATATCGTCAATGTTACCGCCAGCAACACCGTCAACCACAACGAGTGGAGAAGAGTCACCGATGGTACCAATACCACGAATGTAAACCTTGAAGCCCTTGCCAGGCTGTGAAGAAGACTGAGTGATTTGTACACCAGGAGTTGAAGATGCCATCGCATCCAAAGCATTGGTAGTGTTAAGCTTTGCAATGTCGTCGCCCTTTACCTGTACGGTTGCACCGGTAACGAGTTTCTTCTTCTGAACACCGTAACCTACAACGACAACATCGTCGAGGCTCTGTGCATCCTCCTTGAGGGTAACTGTGAGATTGTTGGCAGCAGCCACGGTCTGAGTTGCATAACCGATGAACGAAACTTCGAGCTTAGCGCCTGCCTTGGCGTTAACAGAGAAAGTACCATTCATGTCGGTAATTGCACCATCAGTAGTACCGACTACTCGAATATTGGCGCCAATAATAGGATCACCAAACTCGTCAACAACTGTACCCGTAACCTTTTGAGTTTGAGCATAAGCCTGAGGCACCGAACCTGGAGCCACAAACCCGGGAGCACCACTGGCGAGCAAGACAGTACAACCTGCTGCAAGCCAAGATTTCTTTGTTTTGATACTCATGAGTGTTTAAATTAAAGGTGTTAGTAAAATTAGAATGTATGAGTTGTTTAGTTGATTTAACGATTTCTTTATATAACTTCTAAGATTGTATATCAGGTTAACTATATGCAACAGATAGCTATTCAGGCCTCACTTTGAAGGCACAAAATGGCTTCTTTGCGCGACAAAGGTATTTCTAATTTACGTCACTTAACTTACAATGACATTTTTTAACACTAAAAATTAACAATTTTAACATTTCAATTAGAGTTATACACATTTTATGACCCGTAAAAAGGGAGAAAACTCAATAAAACGCAACTTTTTCTAACTAAAAATGCAACTTTTTGCAAAAAACATACAACGAGATTGCGCAATCGTTCACACCGCTGTTAGTTGCACCAAAACGTTTTTTTGTCAGGCTGAATGCAGAAAAGAGGAATCTTCTGCACCTAATTTTTCGTCTTTGTAAGCCCCGAACTCTGCGTCTATCTGCTCTTTTATATCCTTTCTTTGACTTTATTTAATAAATATAGGCAAAAAAATTGGTGATTTCAAGAATGATGCCTATCTTTGCCCTATGAAATACTCACGTAACATAGGCAAATACGGTTTGCCACTCATCACAGCAGTAGCAGTCAGCCTTTTCTTTGGACTCTGCTATCCAAATCATCTACACTATCAGGAGCAGTATCAACTGTTTCTGTTCACCGCAGACTATGCACTCGATGTAATACTTGTGCCTGGGGGTGTGGCCGACTACTTAGGCCGCTTCCTCACCCAATATTTTCTCTACACTTGGGCAGGAGCTTCCATTTTGGCTATTATTATTGCCTTGTGTCAATACACGATAGGCCAAATCTATACAAGAACTACCCCAACAACAGATGCTAATATATGCAGTTCACGCCCCCTTGCTTTGCTCCCAACAGCACTTCTTTGGCTATTTTTGTGCAACGAAAACGCCCTACTTTCGGGCGCAGTTGCACTATTATTGAGTTTAGTAGCCCTATTGCTGACGCTAAAAATAAGTAATACGACCATTCGACACGGTGTCTTCGCATTGTCGTCACCTTTGCTTTATTTAGCATTAGGGCCAGTGGCGGCGCTCTATCCAACCTTATACACATTATTATATTTAAAGGAAGGAAACCATACGTCCAAGAATATACCAACCCCAAAGAGACACTTTGCACTTTTTAGCATTACTTTTGCATTAGTCACCACAAGCCTGCTTCCGTGGATAATGAGTTTATACGTAAATCGCTCAGCAGAAACTCTTTACATAAGCGCACACTATTTTCGTTTTCCCGGCATCGTGCCAAAAATGTTGTGGACAGCCGTTTGGGCGATTCCTTTGCTGCTGTTAGTTGGCACAATAATGCCAAACAAGAAAATTATCACCTGGTTCAATTCAGTGATAGCACTGGGCGCTTCAGTCTATATGATAGCGGCATTCGGATACGAGCCAGCCAAAGAGGAGATCTTTGGCTATGACTTTATGGCTCGCACCAACAAGTGGAATGAAATCATAGCCCAAGCAGAGAGAAAAACACCTAAGAATCAGGTTAGTGTAACAGCACTCAACCTGGCATTGGGACTGCAAGGACAACTGGGTAACAAGCTATTCACTTTTGAGCAAAATGGATGGGAAGGCCTTCTTCCAACCTTCCAGCGCGACCCTCTGACCCCTCTTGTCACCGCCGAAGCCTTTTTGAAACTGGGCATGGTAAACACGGCTCAGCGTTTCTTCTTCGAGGCACAAGAGGCTATTCCCGACTACCAAAAGAGTGCCCGATGCACACGCCGATTGGCTGAGACCAACCTGATAATGGGCAACTACGAAGTGGCACGCAAATATTTGCAAATGTTGACGCACACCCTTGCCTATGCAGGTTGGGCCGAACGCACCATGACTTTATTAGGCGACGAAGAGGCCATCAATGAGCATCCGCAATATGGTGCATTACGCAAGAAGCTCTTAAACGACGACTTCTTCTTCTCAGATGCAGAAACGCCAAAAATGCTGGGAAGACTCTTCCTGTCGAACCCCAAGAACAAGATGGCTTATGAATACCTGCAAGCAGCTTATCTGCTGGCAGGAGACCTCGACAACTTTGTTCGCTGCATAGATCTGGGCCGCCAGTATGGCTATCAGAACCTCTCGGTTTCAAGCCAAGAGGCACTGATCATGTGGTGGAGCCAGACCCATGCTGCCAACGAGCCTATGCCTGCCGAATTCAGTCCTATGCTCGTGCAAAATATGCATAGTTTCATTGCGAAATACCAACAAAATGCGCCAAGAGAACAGATAGAAAAACAGTTTGGAAAGAGCTATTGGTATTATTATCTCTTCGAAAAACCTTAACGCAATTTACAGAGCAATTATCGCAATTTACAAAGAATAACATGATACTATTTTAGCAAACTATGAGTTAAATTTATCCAATATTGTTAAAAGTATCTTTCCCGCAACCTTGTACTTTTTTGCTCTATCTTTGCCATGCTTAATGGGCACAATGCATACAATTTGACGCATAAGTGTACCATTAAAAACGCTCATTTGGATATATGACTAACACTCTGAATGCGTTTTGTCATTCTCAGCTAAGAATAATTCCAATACTTCATACAATTCTAACAATTAACTAACATGAGTATCAAATCTAGAAAAACATGGCTTGCAGCGGGCTTTACTGCCCTGCTCGCCAGTGGTGCTCCTGGCTTCGTGACTTCTGGCCTCATGCCTGTAGCTCACGCTCAGTCTCAGAAGTTTACCGGTACTGTTGTTGACGAATTCGGTGATCCAGTCATCGGCGCCAACATCCGTGTAAAAGGCACTAACAATGGTGCAATCACCGATATGGACGGTAAGTTCTCGGTTGACGCCAAAGCTGGTGCAGAACTCGAAATCAGCTTCATCGGCTATGCTACACAGACCGTTGCTGCTGGTCCTAACCTTAACGTTACTCTTAAGGAAGACTCACACAGCCTTGATGACGTTGTCGTTGTAGGTTATGGTGTGCAGAAGAAAAAGCTCGTTACTGGTGCTACCGTTCAGGTAAAGGGTGACGATATTGCTAAGATGAACACAACCCAGGCTCTCGGTGCATTGCAGAGCCAGACTCCAGGCGTAAACATTCAGGCCGTATCTGGTAAGCCAGGTGAAGGCTTTAAGGTAACTATTCGTGGTGCCGGTACTAACGGCAACACCGCACCTCTGTATGTTATCGATGGTGTTTCGGGCGGTAACATCAACGATATCAACCCTGCCGATATCGAGAGCATTGACGTGCTTAAGGATGCTGCATCGTGCGCCATCTATGGTTCGGCTGCTGCTAACGGTGTAATTTTGATTACCACCAAGCAGGGTAAGGCAGGTAAGATCCAGGTTTCGTATGACGGCAATGTGGGCTGGCAGAACATCTACAAGTTGCCAGACATGCTCACCGCTAAGGAATATATGCAGGTTCAGGACCTCGCACGTTTCAACTCGGGTCTCCCTGCATGGGATTGGAAGAGCTACTTCAAGGGCTATGAGGACCTCTATGAATCATATATGAATGGTTCGAACCCTGGCACCAACTGGGTAGAAGAGATTCGCAACAAGAACGCTGTCACCACCAGCCACGCTCTCAACATTGCAGGCGGTTCGGACAAGAGCAAGTTCTCTGTAGGTGCAGGCTATCAGTATCAAGATGGTATCATCGGTGGCGATATTGCTCCTACCGATTACGGTCGCTTCACCTTCCGCATCAACTCTGAGCACGTGCTTTTGAAGGGCGATGATGGCCGCGACATCGTAAAGGTGGGCGAAAACCTCTACTATCGTCACAAGAAAGAACAGGGCTTCAACAACAGCAACCAGTATGCTAACCCATTGGCTACTGCTCTCCGCGCTGCTCCTATCGTTCCTGTATATAATAAGAATGGTGGCTATTTTGCTTTCGATGATTTCAAGAGCACAGGCCTCTTCGACTACAACACCTATCTGACCAACCCTGTTTATGCTATGAAGATGAGCCCAGACGGCAACAACGAAAGCCGCTCTTATGGTCTCAATGCTGTGGCATATCTCGAGATTCAGCCAATCAAGAACCTCATCTATCGCGGTCAGTTGAGCTACAACCAATCTTCTTGGAGCTATCGCAGCTACTCTCCAATTTATAAGATCAATGAGCAAGGCGACTTCCGCACCAGTGACTCGGCAACCAACAGCACTGGTCTCGGTTTCGGCTGGAGCACAACCAACACTTTGAACTATCGCTTCGATATCAGCGAGAACCACTTCGATGTACTCGTTGGTACTGAGTGGAGCATGAGCAAGCCAAGCTACGGCATGAGCCTCAGCGCAACCTCTTCAGACGCTGTGGTTGGTGACCTCAAGCACGCATACATGGACCTCATGAAGAATAACAAGACTGCTGCTGCAAGTGGTTCGCCTTATGGTGATACCCGCGGTATGTCATACTTCGGTCGTGTTAACTACAACTACGCAGAGCGTTACATGTTCAGCGCTATCTTCCGCGCCGACGGTTCTTCTGCATTCGCTCCTGGTAAGCGTTGGGGTTACTTCCCATCATTCTCTGCAGGTTGGGTAATGTCTGAAGAGGCATTTATGGAATCGACCAAGGAGGTTATGGATTACTTCAAGCTCCGCGCAGGTTGGGGTCAGAACGGTAACAAGAATGTGGCTGGTGCTTTTGCCTACGAAGCTGCGTTCGGTTATGACGCTTACTCTAACTACTCATTCGGTACCGATTCTGGCAAACTCGACGTTCCTACCTCAGGTGCTTCGCTCACCCGTCTGGCTAACCCAGATCTTACCTGGGAGACTTCTGAGCAGCTCAACGTTGGTTTCGATGCTCGCTTCCTCCAGAGCCGTTTGAACATGAACTTCGACTGGTATAAGAAGACCACTAAGGACCTTCTCGTATATGTACCTGTTTCTCCAACCACCGGTTTCTCTGAGGCTCTCAAGAACGCTGGTACTGTTGAGAACAAGGGTATCGAAGTTGCTCTCAGCTGGAATGACAAGATTGGCAATGACTTCAACTATCATGTAGGTGCCAACATGTCATACAACAAGAACGAGGTAACCAAGGTGAACTCTGACCGCAAGTACAACCCTGGCGGTAACAAGGTTCTCTCTGAGGGTACTACCTACATTGCTCGCTTCGAGGAAGGCCAGCCTATCGGCTACTTCTGGGGCTACAAGACTGCAGGTGTTATCCAGAACACTACTCAGCTCAACGAGTACATCAACAAGCATTGCGGTGGCAAGATTGGCAACTCGCTTCAGGGCGACGCTCTCAAGGTGGGTGACCTCATGTTTGTTGACTACAACGGTGACGGTAAGATCAACGACGATGATAAGACCAACATCGGTGATCCAAACCCAGACGTAACTCTCGGTATCAACCTCGGTTTCGACTGGAAGGGTCTTGACTTCTCTGTAACTGGTTATGCAGCTCTCGGTCAGCAGGTTGCTTATGCAGGCTACCGTAAGTTTGCTGATAGCGGCCAGGATAACTTCACCTCAGAAGTTTATGGCTACTGGGTAGGCGAAGGCACTTCGAACAAGTACCCTCTGTTTAACGTAATGAACACCGGTATGAACTGGCAGACCATCTCTGACATCTATATGCACGATGCGAGCTACTTCCGTCTCCAGAACATCACTGTAGGTTATGACTTCAAGAACCTCTTGCCTAAGATGCCACTCAGCCAGTGCCGTCTCTATGTTCAGGCTCAGAACCTCTTCACCTGCACCAAGTATGTTGGTATGGATCCTGAGAACGGTAAGTCAATCGCTTCTGAATCATGGGTAACCGGTGTTGACGTTGGTAACTATCCTAACCCACGCACTTATGTGATTGGTGTTAACGTTAAGTTCTAATATAAAAAAGAAATACGCAATGAAAAATAAGATATTTTTAATGGCAGCCGCTGCTGTAGCCATGGGCGTTACTTCCTGCGACATTGATGATGTGGAGAACATCACTGAAATGTCACAGTCAACCTTCCCTGCTACCGAACAGGATGCAGCCGCAGTGCTCGCAGGTATCTATCAGAACCTCAACGAGACTCACGCCAACCCACAGTGCTCTTATCTTTATCTGGCTTGCTTGGCCTCAGATGATCAGCTTGGTGGTGGTGGTACTAACGATAAGTTGATGCAGGCTGAAGACCTTATGCTCAGCTCTGGTATCGATATGACTAACCAGTTCTATCAGGATCGCTTCAAGGGTGTTTCGCGTGCTAACGTATTGATCAGCGTACTTGAAGACCCACAGACCGACGTACAGAAGCAGGCAAAGGGTGAGGCTCTCGCTCTCCGCGCTTTCTACTACTATGAGCTCGCTTCAATGTACGGCAATGTACCTTTGGTACGCAGTGCAGAAGAGTCGGACGCTGTACAGGGTGACGTAAAGGTTCTTTGGGGCCAGATTCTTCAGGACTATCGCGATGCTATTGAACTCATGGACAACAAACAGCGTGTTGATGGTCACTTGGATCGCTACTCAGTTGAAGGTCTCCTTGGTCGTGCTTGGTTGTTCTACACTGGTTTGTATGGCGGCGGTACTGATATCTCTGCTCTTACCAGCACCAGCTACAGCCCTCTCACTGAGGTTGCTCTCAACGACGGCACCACTCTCACCAAGAACGATGTCATCAAGTATATCGACGACGCAGTTAACAACTCTGGTTACGACCTCGTATCAGACTACCGCAACCTTTGGGCATACTCGAACGAGAAGACTCGTCCAGACTATCCATTTGCAGAAGGCGCTAAGTGGGCTGAAGACAACTGCGGTATCAATCCAGAGTCTATGTTTGCAATCAAATTTAACAAGCAGGCTTCTTGGTCAACCACTATTGGCTACGCTAACGGTATCGCTCTTCACTTTGGTGCACGCGGTGGTCAGGATTATGCAAACACCTTCCCATTTGGTCAGGGTTGGGGTGCTGGTCCTGTAGCTCCAAACCTCGTTTCAGACTGGGTAAAGGCTGAGCCTAACGACAAACGCCGTGCAGCTTCTATTCACGACTGGGAGGATGGAACCACTCCAAAGTATGAGTACAACGACGACTATGTTCAGGCTACTCGTTACTATAATAAGAAGTGGTCTCCAATCACCAGCAAGAAGGCTGATGGCAGCTACTATTGCACTTTCGAGAACGACATGTATCCTGGCATGTGGGAAACTTCGGGTGTTGAGAACTTCCAGCTCGGTAACATCCATGACCTCGTATTGCTTCGTTATGCAGACGTTCTCTTGATGCAGTCAGAGCTCAAGGAGGATGCTACCGGTTTGAACCGCGTTCGTGAACGTGCAGGTCTCCCTTCTGTTGGCTACTCTCTTCAGGCTATCCAGAACGAGCGTCGTTGGGAGTTTGCCTGCGAAGGCATCCGTTGGAACGATATGCGCCGCTGGCACATTGCTGCTGATGCTCTTGAGAAGCAGACCGGTGTTGACGTAATGTATTGCGGCATCAAGGATGTTAACAAGAAGCAGAGCACTGGCTACACTGCACGCTACAACGCTACTGCAGGTTTTGCTAAGATGCCTGAAACACAGGTAGAACTTGGCGTTGCTAAGCAGAACCCAGGTTGGGATGGCGCAGACAGCAACTACGGTGGTTGGGCAAACTAATGTAAACCTTAAACACGTATTCAAGAAATGAAAAAGATATATTACAGTGCAATTGCATTGGCTACAGTGGCTACATTGACTGCCTGCGATCCTTGCGTCGACGAAAAAAGCTGGAGCGGCGAAGTCGTAAGCAAAGAGACCCTCGAAAAGGGTATCACTCTTGAGCAGTTCGCATTCAATGATGAAACCGGCGAATATACTCCTGCTTCGGATGGTAACTTCATTAAGTTTGCCACCAACCCAAGTAAGGTTGTTGAGATTTACTATATCGTTGATGGTTCAGAGATGACCCTCTCAACCGCTAAGGCCAACGGTATGTTCGAACTCTCTCCTGCTCGTGGTTCAAATCCAACCCAGACCGTATATTTCCGCACCAAGGAATTTGATGGCTCTTCGGTTACCGCTCAGAAGGATGTAACTGTAAAGGTTGCAACCGAGTTGGCTAAAGAAATGGCTATCATCTGCTCGAACGCAGGTACAAAGATCTGGAAGTGGGATGCTAACGGCGGCGCATTCTGGGGCAACTTCGGTTACACTCCTGGTGATCCAAACGGCTTTGCCGACAACCGCGATGGTCAGTGGTGGGGTATTACCTCAACTGCAGAATTTGCTGATCAGCAGCAACACCGTGGTTCGGACGCTGTTTCAGGCGATGATGATACCGAGGCTTACATGGTATTCTCAGAACTTGGCAAGGTAACCAGCTTCGACCGCAATGGTAACGAAATCCGTTCGGCTAAGTTCCAGATCACTAACTATACTCCTGACAACAAGCACATCTTTAACGATGTTGCATGGTCTGAGGGTACTCTTAACATCAAGGGTGGCGGTGGCATTCTCTGGCCATACGCAATCAATACCGGCGGTATGCAGCCTGAGGAACTTGAAATCGTTCGCCTCACTGCCAACCAGCTCATCCTCACCTATGCAGCTCCTGGCACTGGCTCATGGTCAGAGGCAACCTTCTGGCGCTTCAAGAGCGACTCAGATCAAGAGGGTGCTATTGCTGGCTATGACAAGACTGGCGCTAACTGGACTTGGGATACTTCATTCGGTGGTCCATTCTGGGGCAACGCAGGTTATCACGCTGGTGGTAGCTGGGAGAACCAGAACGATGGTCAATGGTGGGGTATTACCAACACTGCCGAATTTGCAGATCAGCAGCAGCACCGCGGCGGCGACAAGGTGACCGGTGATGACGATACCAACGCTTACATGACCTTCACTCCTGACGGACAGATTAAGTCGTTCGATGCTTCAGGTAAGGAGATTCGCTCTGGTAAATGGAGCGTTGGCAAGGGTGTAACTGTCAATGGTCAGGTTCGCAATGTACTGAACACCTCTGCAGGTTCAATCCTCTGGCCTTATGCTATCAACACTGGTGGCGCAATGCCTGAGCAGTTTGAGATTATGTACCTCTCTGGCACCCAGATGGCATTGCAGTATGCAGCCGAGGGCACTGGTGACTGGTCTGAATCAACCTACTGGCGTTTCATCAAGAAGTAATAACTTCAAGAAATAAACAATTAGCTCCGCGTTTTTTGACGCGGAGCTTTTTTATGGCTGGGGATTGACAAAAGAAAACCCACAAGCAAAACTCGTGGGTAAAAATTATTATTTGCGAAAACCTGGTTGAGGTTTAGAATAGTCAACAGTATCGGTAAGCAAAGGACGCAACTCTTCGCGCTGCAAGCTGTCCATGCTATTAGCCGTCATCTTAAAGAGAAAGAGACTCAGCGTGTTACGTCCTTGTTCCTTCAACAATTCATAATTAAAGTCTCCATCACGTTTTCGAAGAACTCGAAGAGAATCGTCGGCAGCTTCGGGTGTTGCAACCTCGCGATATTCATAATACCCACGATAGGCTTTTCCCATTTCAAAACGATGATCTTTGAATCGTTGTAATGCATCATTTTGTGGAGTTCCTGAAGAACTGCTAACACTGTCGAGAACGACCTTGGTAAGTCCGGGTTCGGTAACTACCAACAAATCTTGGATGCCCATGCGAACCTTGCGACTCAGACGCAGACAAGCTACTTGTTCCACATTTCCTGTAAAACGGAAAGAACCATCTTTGGACACAAAAACAGAATCAACTGGACGCGGATGAGGACCTTGTTCTGGCACAAGAAAGAGAACGGCATTCTCATATCTATCAGCAGGCAAATGACCTTCAATAACAAACTCACCTTCGGACAACACAGGCTGCGTGGGACCCTTGGACTGGCATCCGAAACAGACGAAGAAAGCCGCTGCTGAGAGTATAGTTTGGATATAACACGATGCTTTTTTCATAGTGAAATGTTGATTAAAACAGGGCAAATATAAACAAAAATTGTTTATAAAGCAAAAAATAGGTATGTGAATTACATTTTTCAACATAAATTTGGATAATAAAGACAGAAGTATTAACTTTGTGGCCGAAACATAACACAAAGCAATCTTTGCACAAAGAAACATAATAAACAATGAATACCTCAAAAAAGTATTATTTGAAATATGTACTGACCCTACTGCTGGGACTTGGAACTTTCTTTTTTTGGTGGAAACTGCATCCAGAGGCCTTGTCGTGGCATGAGCAAAACCAGCTCTTCCTTTGTTCGACCGATTATCTGCTGGAACGCATAGTGGTGCCTGGCGGATGGGCCGATTGGCTGAGTGAGGCGATAGTGCAGTTCTTCTATCAACTCACAGCTGGAGCCGCCCTTATGGCATTGCTTGTCATGGCACTGCAACTTGCCACATACAAAGTAATTAGCACCAATTCATGCATCGCTTTCGGCCTTTCGTTCTGGCCTCCTGTTCTCTTACTGGCAATAATGGGCGATGAAAACGTGATGCTCTCCTACACCATTGCTCTATTACTTTCGCTAATCACATACTTAGGTTGCCGCCGAGGTGGTAGCGTTTTGCAGATGTTTGCCTCATTGCCGCTCTATTGGTTGGTGGGACCATTGTTTGGCGTACAAGTAGTGTTGGCTGTGATTGATGCCTTGCGCAGCCGCAAAACCCTCGTCGCCGTGACCATGCTCCTGGCAGCTGTGGCCTGGGTCTATGCATGTCGCACCCTTTGGGCCGATCAATACCCCTGGAGCACCGTACTGGCAGGCATCAGCTATCACAGACTTACACTCATGATGTGCGAAATTCCGGCTGAGCTCTATGGTCTGGCACTCCTCTTAGCAATCATTCCATTATTGGCTACCGGACTTGAGCGACTGGGCTGCATCAATCGCCTGTGGGCGGGTCCGTTCACCTCTCTGCTGGGCATATTGTTGACTCTTATACCGGTAGGCGGCTTCGTCCTCGGTCATGACAAATGTTACAATCCCAATGTCTATGCACAACTGCATCAGCATCTGCTCATCCGCAAAAGTGACTGGCTGGGTATTATCGAGCAAGCCGAAAAAAATCTTCAGAATCAGCTCGAAGTTGTCAAAACTCCACTCTACATAAATGGTGTTAATCTGGCCCTGGCTCAACGCGGACAACTCAATAACCGTCTATTAAATTTCCCGCAGTGCGGCATGAAAGGACTCATCATGCCTCGTGTACGCGACAACATGAGCAATGTCACCTCAATGGAGACTTTCTGGCACCTGAGCATGATCAATGAGTCAATGCGATATGCCTTCGACACACAGGAGAGTATTCCTAACTGCCGCAAGAGTGGACGTTATCTGCAGCGTATGGCCGAGTGCCAGATTGTCAACGGCAACTACGAAGCCGCCTCGAAATACATTGGCCTGCTCAAGCAAACGCTGTTCTATCGTTCGTGGGCCGAAATTGCCGAAACCTATCTCTACAACGAAGAGAAGATTGCCAACTATCCAGAATGGGGCGTGCGCCGCGACATGCGATTCAAGGAAGACTTCCTTTACTACTATCCCGAGATGACCAAGATGCTCGCCAAACTGGTTAACGAAAACTCGGCCAACGCCATGGCATACAACTATTTCATGGCAGCCTTTGTTTTGGGCAAGCAAGAAGCTTCGACCCATATAGATGCTACAACTTCAGCCACTTCAACCCGATGAAAAAGAAACTTTTCTCTACAATAATACTCACCTCGCTGCTTTTTCTGCTCAGCTCCTGCTCGAATAGTCAGCCGCAGAATGCGCAACTGGTGCCAGTGCATCCGCATATATACCCCGACTATATAGGTGTAACCATACCTGCTGGCATAGCCCCTCTGAACTTTAATCTGAT
>JAUNCV010000026.1:13488-16434 GCA_030526445.1 Bacteroidales bacterium
GCCAAGAGGCCAACCACAAACAACTTTATGTTGAGGTAAAAGGCAGCCAAGGCGGTGAGCTAACCTCGTCGGGCGAAACATTTGCCAACTTCGACATGGAAGCGTGGCATAACCTCACTGCGCTGAACCAAGGCGGCAAACTCACCTTTACCGTTTGGGCGGAAATGCAGGAGGGATGGATTCAATATAATGATTTTGAAATATATGTGAGCCCTTACCCGCTGACCGACTATGGCGTAACCTATAGAAAAATTGCTCCAGGATACGAAACCTATAGCCACATTGGCAATTATCAGCGTAACATACACACATGGGACGAAGAGGCCATCATAGAAAGCCAAACCGTGCCCGGACAGTGCATGAGTTGCCACACAGCCAACCGAGCCAACCCCAAGCAGTTCACCTTCCAGCTACGTGGTAAACATGGCTCGACCCTGGTGCAGCGAGAAGTTGAACCTAACGACCCTGCCTGCAATACCACAGCTAACGGAAAGCCCACAGCCCGCCAATGGCTGGTGAGTAAAACTGACTCTACACTTTCAAAATGTGTGTATCCATACTGGCACCCTTCGGGCAACTTCTGTGCCTACTCGCTCAACCTCATACACCAACTGTTCTGGACTGGCAAGGATAGACAAGTTGAGGTTTTTGACGATGCTTCGGACGTAGTTGTGCTCGATGTTCGTAACCTCGAAATTCTGCGTTCACCTCTTATTGAGCATACCTTAGACTGGTATGAAACTTATCCTGCTTTTTCTGAAGATGGCAAGTGGCTCTACTTCTGCCGCTCAGTGGCAGCAACAGTTCCTGCCCACTGCGATAGTTGCCAATACAACCTTTGCCGAATTGCCTTTGACGAAGAAACACGTCAGTTTGGCGACAATGTGGAGGTTGTGATCGATGCTGCATCACGTGGCAAGAACATTACATTGCCACGCCCAAGCTACGACGGACGATACATAATGTATTGCTACAGCGACTACGGCAACTTCCCCATCGACCACAAAGAGAGCGACCTCTGGCTGCTTGATCTCGCAACCGGAGAAGAGCGTCCTGCAACAGAAGCCAATTCAGAATTTACTGAAAGCTATCATAACTGGAGCTCAGACAGCCATTGGTTTTTATTCTCTTCGCGCCGTGACGATGGACTTTATTCCCTCCTATATATTGCATCGATTGATAATGAGGGACGCATTTCAAAGCCTTTTGTTCTGCCACAGCACAACCCATGGCAGTTCTATCATCAGAACCTCTATAGTTTCAACGTGCCAGATTTCACCTCTGAACATGTAGATTTTGACGTACAAGATGCCTACAACGAGGTATTTACTGACAAGCAGCAAAAAGTGTGGACAAAATGAAGCAATGGAAGCAACTTGATAAACGAGCCAGAATAGGACTCATTGTGGGCGCTTTTTTAGGCATTACCCTTGGGGTGCAACATTTTATTCCAAACAAAGTATCTGAAAAGCCATCGACAAAAAATGAACTAGAGATGGTGGATGATGCAGCCTGGAAAGAGGATTGGAATAAAGTGATTGACCTCACAAACAACTGCTGGGGGAACACAATGAAAGCCTACTACAGAAACCTGGCATTTGCTCACAAAGGTTGTCTGGCCGATAGCCTGATGCATCACTATGCGCCTTTCGAAAGGGCTCTGTTCTATCCTGTTGATGAACATGGAAACAGTTTCACTATGACTGCGGCAAGTGAGGCTTGGTGGCATGTTGGAGACCTGACAATGGCCGAACATGCCACTATGTTAGGTATGATTTTTACGCCAGAGCACAAATCCACACGCGGGTTGCAGCGTCTTTATCAGATAAACTGCGCATCGGGCAATCAACAAGCTGCCGCAAAATACAAACGCATTCTTGAGGCAGAAAACAATGAAGTACCAGAATTTGTTCCTGAGAAAAAATATTGCCATACGGCAGATACGCTAAGACTCTCAAGCCAATATCAAAATATGTTGCGTTCGCTTCTCAAACAAGATACAAACAATCGGCTGGCACATGAATATCTACTCTGTCTTGACCTATTGCTCAAAGACTTAGTTTCCTTCCAGGCCGACTTTTCAGCCTATGGCTTGCCCAAACCAAGTGTGCTATTTGAAGAGGCTATGCTCATACTAATGTATAGCAATGCCACACTTCGCGAACCCTGGAAGCCGTTCGTTTCTGAAAATGCCTATGCCCGCTTCATGCACTTCACAAAGCTATTGCAAGAAGGGAACAAAAACGAACTCACAAAACAATATCAACACACCTATTGGTATTATTTTCAATTTGCACAACGCAATAAACAATGAAATATCTCCATCTTCTATTCTTTCCCATACTGATAGCAGCATGCACTTCGCCCAAGAAGCCTCATGATGTGACCGATATATCAGAACCGGCAGAAATCTATCCCGAATATTACAACGTCACCGTACCTTGTAATATTGCACCACTTAATTTTTTGGTGCGTAACGAGGGCGTGAATGCAGTACATCTTGAAGTTGGTGATGTGACACTGCAGCAAGAAGGAAACAAGATAATCTGGCCTGAGGCAGACTGGAGTACTTTGCTTTCGAATCATAAAGGAGATACGCTGCAGGTAACTCTTACTGCTCGGGTGGATGATAAGTGGTTGCGCTACCCAAGCCTCTCATGGATTATAAATCACGACTCTGTTGACTCATACATCACTTATCGTCTTATTGAACCAGGCTACGAAGTATGGCATGAAGTTGATATAGAAGAAAGATGTCTAGAGAACTTTGAAACCCGCTCTTTGGCTAATGGCAAACAGTTGGGAAACCGCTGTATGAACTGTCATACGCATGGTGGAGACAAGGGACAATACAGCTATTTCTATATTAGAGGGAAGCAAGGAGGAACCATTGTCAACAGAAACGGAACGCTCTCAAAAATGACACTGGGCAACGAAACAACTGGT
>JAUNCV010000216.1 GCA_030526445.1 Bacteroidales bacterium
TAATGTTTCGTGGCTTGCCTTCGTCGTTTAGGTCGAAATAGTCTAAGGCAGCACCTGACTCGTCAAGTGATAGTCGGTCATCATCTCTCTCAAAAGGCTCAAATAGCTTCTCCTCGATTATTATTCTAAGAGCTGAACCATTCTCGACATCTATGCCTCCCTGAGGGAGTGTGGTGCGGACAAGAGAAATAGTTCCCATAGTCACACGTAATTTCAATATCGGAAAGCAGCGAACATCAAGCGACAAATAACGAACATAACACATTTACGCACAATACATTAGATAAATTAGACCTTCCGAAAATTTAACACTCAAAATTCGTTACAATTCGGAAAAAGTGCGTAGTTTTGCTACATCTTGATACAAATATGATACACGATTTGTACCGAAAAATAAAGGCAAAACAATGAAGGCGAAATATAAATTGTTACTCGGTAGACGTAAAAACTACCCCTTAAATATCGAACTAGAGGTATATAAGGGTGCTGACTGCCGTGTGTTCATATCTACTGGCATTACGCTCGACAATGAAAGACAATGGGACGAGAGTCGTCAGATTATATTGCGAAACAATAATGCCGCTGCATATAATCACTTCCTCAAAAATCTCATCCTTAATATTGAGCGTGCGGAACTTGAGGCAGAAGAACGTCAAATAGCCTTTACTAAAGATCTCATCAGATTGGCGGCAAAGAACGACACCATATTTGAAGAGATAAACGTGATGGACAAGCTAAGAGAGTATATATACGAACATAAAACATGGCGTGAGGGCACTATACGTGTTGAGAACGCTAACGTGAAACGACTACAATCGTTTGTCGATGCATATAAAGGTCAGAAAGGCTCAAAGTTGTACTTCAATGAATTTACGCTTTCGTTCTTGAAAGACTTTGACAAATGCCTATGCAAGTCTCTTAAGGACATCTCACGTGCGCACATTCATTTCTCTCTGAAGAAACTACTATACAAGGCTCAGAAGGATGGACTCATCAAGTATAATCCTTATGAGGATTTTGAGATTCCTCGCTTGGAGGAAAAGAAGAAACCGAGTTTGACTCAGGAACAAGTTACCGCACTTGAGAATATTCCCGACAAGGTTCTCGAGGATATGGGCATACAATATGATGTTTTGCGTGACCGTGTGCTATTCTCTTGCTATACTGGTTTGCGTATAAGTGATAGCCTGGCGCTGAGAAAATGCGATGTCTGTCAGGATGAGCATGGACTTACTATACAATTCAAAGCGATTAAGACTGGTCAGAGAATCAACTTACCGCTATATCTATTGTTTGACGGAAAGCCAGAACGTATTGCCCAAAAGTATTTGGAGCACAACCCAGTGGATGACTTGTTGTTCCCTTACATGGGACGTTCGGGAAGAGACTACAAACTTAAACGTCTGTTCAAGCTCGTTGGCATACCTGAGACATACACGTTTCATGCAACAAGACATACGTGTGCTTCTCTATTGGCTGAGAAAGTGAACGATCCATTTGTCATTAGGGACGTGTTGGGACATGTTGCGATGAAAACCTCAATGAAGTATATAACTCAAAGCCACAAGACTGCCGAGAGAAAACTCGCAACTATACAATGGGAAGGACAGAATAATCGAGGTAACAGCATCACTCTGATGAGAAACGAAATAAGCAAGCTGTGCAAGACACAAGGCTTCTCAATGAATCAGACATTCGTAATCATTGGCAATCTGATGCAGAATCCAGATAAGTTCGAGATGATAAAATCATGGGTAAGTACGTTCTCTGCATTGGATTGCACAGAGGAAACAATGGATGACAAACTACAAACGCTCTTCAACACTTTATAATATGGGAAAGGCGAAATTCAAACTGATACTTGGAAGAAGAAAGAACTATCCTCTACACCTTGAATTGGAGGTGTATGCTGGTGCTGACTGCAGAGTGCTTATCTCTACTGGCATTGTTTTGGATAGCGAGAAGCAATGGGACAATGCCCGACAGATGATAATCAAGAACAGCAATGCGGAACAGTACAACAAGTTTATCGCTCAGATGATTGACAAAATTGTTGATCTAGAGAACAATGTTGAAAAGCGAGGCATTGCGCTGACTCCTGATGCTATCAAGGTTGCTGCTAAAAGCCAAATGGCCAAAGGCGAGGACGTATTTGAAGTTTTTGGAAAATATGCAGACGAAGAAAAGAACATAAGAGAGAGCACTAGAAAGCACATACACACATATATTAGAGTGGTGCAAAGATTCATCAAACACTATAAGAAAAACGACGCAGCAACTCTATATTTTGGTGAGGTATCCATTGCTATTATAAAAACCATGGACCTATATCTAATGGAACGTCTTGCGCGTAGTACAGTTTCCAGCATTCATGCATATATGCGTAAATACTTCCGCAGAGCCGTAAAGGAAGGCTTGATAGGA
>JAUNCV010000217.1 GCA_030526445.1 Bacteroidales bacterium
TTTGAGAACTTTGAGAATGCTTTAGAGTTTTTTGAGTTACGGGCCATGATTCTGGCCTTGCGGTATTCAAACGCGCGTCCCATTTTTTTCTTAATTTATTTTTTGTTTTGTTATTATTGTTCTATTTGTTATCTCAATGAAGCGCCAAGTTTCTGCTCGAAGTTCTTGATCATCTTCTGCATTACACCTTCAATCTGCTTGTCCACGAGAGTCTTCTCGGTATCCTGCAGCATGAGGCTGATAGCATAGCTCTTTTTGCCTTCTGGAAGGTTCTTGCCTTCGTAAACGTCAAACAGATTTACACTCTTGAGGAGTTTGCGTTCTGTTTCGAATGCCACCTTCTCGATGTCGGCAAAGCGAACGCTTTGGTCAACAAGGAGAGCAAGGTCTCGCTTCACAGGTGGGAATTTTGAGATTTCCTTCTGTTCAACCTTCACCTTGGCGGTCTCCTTCATGAGGGTCTTCCAGTTGAGATCAGCATAATATACCTCTTGGTCAATATCAAACTGCTTCAAGATCTTGTTGCTTACGATACCGAGGTCTGCCAATACAACACCACGAGGAGTTGTGAGCTTAAGGCCTGCTGCAAAGATATCGCTCGAATACTGTTCCTGCTTCAGCTGGTTAGCCAAACCAAGACGCTTGAGGATGTTGATAACGGCAGCCTTGAGTTCGAAGAATGTACCCTTCTGGTCTGAATGTGCCCAACTGCCGTTGATACGGTTACCAGTGAGCCAGAGTGCCAAGTGGCTCTCTTCTGAGTAACCAACAATTCCGCGACCTTCCTGCTGTACCTCGAGAGCAGTCTTTTCGCCCGATGCAACCTGATTGTTAACCACAGCCTGCTTCTCTGCGTTATAGAATTCGGTGTTGCCGAACTCATAGAAACGCACACTTTGGGTCTTGAAGTTGATGTTGCGAATAATGCTCTGCAAACCGCCGAAGAGAAGGGTCTGACGCAATACATTCAAGTCGCTCGAAAGTGGGTTCATGACACGAACCAGTTTCTCGGCAGGGAAGGTCTCAAGGCCATTGTAGAATGCTTCGGCGGTAAGCGAGTTGCAAAGAATCTCGCTGTAGCCTGCACCTGTGAGCTGTTCGGAGATAATCTGCTGCAGACGGTTGTTAATGTCGGTCTGGGTCTTGGTCTGTGGACAGGTATGGACTGCCGAAGGCAACTCAACGCGGTCGTATCCATAGATGCGGAGAATGTCTTCAATCACGTCACAGTCACGGGTTACATCCACGCGGTAGTTTGGAATCTGGATCTTAACACCTTCTGCATTCTCCTCGAGAATATCCATCTCGAGCTCTTTCAGGATCTGCTTAACTTTCTCTACTGGAATCACAATGCCAGAAAGACCATTCACACGTTTGTAGGTGAGATCTACCACTGCTGGCTGGGCCTTGACAGGATAAAACTCCTGAATATCGCCTACTATGGTGCCGCCTGCCAACTCCTTAACGAGGAGGGCTGCACGACGCAATGCGTATGGGATGTTGTTGATATCTATACCACGCTCATAACGGAATGAAGCGTCGGTCGAAAGTTGTTGACGACGAGCTGTCTTTCGTACCCAGGTTGGGTTGAAGTATGCGCACTCCAGGAAGACATTCTTGGTCTCAGCGGTAGTGCCGCTCTCCAAACCACCGAAAACACCAGCAATACACATAGGCTCTTCAGTATTGCAAATCATCAGATCGCGTTCAGAAAGCTTATGCTCATTGCCATCGAGGGTTACAAATGTAGTTCCCTCTGCGCAGGTCTTAACAACAATCTTACCGCCCTTAATCTTGTCTGCATCGAAAGTGTGCATAGGCACACAGGTCTCATGCAGGATGAAGTTGGTGATGTCAACAATGTTATTGATTGGACGAAGGCCTACAGAAAGCAAGCGGTTCTTGAGCCAATCTGGGCTCTCTTTTACCTCGACACCGGCAATGGTGATACCCGAATAGCGAGGGCAAGCCTCCTGGTTCTCTACTTCGATGCTGATAGGAGCGTAACCAGTAGCTACTGCCTTGTCGGCTGCATAAACTTCATCAAACTTACAAACACAAGGCTTGGTGAGTTCATGCTTCATATCGTGAGCAGCAAGGTACGCGTTCAGGTCGCGAGCTACACCGAAGTGGCTGGCTGCGTCGATGCGGTTTGGAGTGATGTCTACCGCAATCACATAGTCGCTCTCAATCTTGTAGTACTCGGCAGCGGTCATACCCACTGGGGTTTCGGCAGGAAGCACAATGATGCCAGCGTGGTCATTGCCTACACCAATCTCGTCTTCTGCGCAAATCATACCATTCGAAGGTACACCACGCAATTTTGCCTTCTTGATAGTGAAGGT
This sequence comes from Bacteroidales bacterium, assembly GCA_030526445.1. Lineage (GTDB taxonomy): Bacteria > Bacteroidota > Bacteroidia > Bacteroidales > UBA3663 > Liminaster. The sequence continues at coordinate 2,346 of JAUNCV010000217.1, forward strand.
TTGGTCGCCATCATAGAGTACGGTGCCGAGGGTTGCTACAATCACTTTTTGTCCAGCAGCTACCTTAGGTGCGCCGCA
>JAUNCV010000218.1 GCA_030526445.1 Bacteroidales bacterium
GATGTGACACCTACTACTATACAAAAACGGTTGAGTCCTATAGAATTTTAATCGCCAAACCAAAACTCTATGTAAAGGATCATCAACCGTCATGAATACAATAACATACTCACAACGATATTTGCCACATGAAATTAATACAAAATACTATGCAGTCAAACTTTATCGCACCGGAGTTGGTGTTTCCTTTGTTTGCCGTAGGTATCATATTTCAAAATCTTCTCTCATGAGATGGAACAAAAAATTTGATGGCACCAAGGAATCCTTGTTGGATAAATCTCACAGACCGCTTGCAAAGCATCCTAATGCTCACACCGACGAAGAACTGAAATGGATTCAAGATTACCATAGACGAAATCCCAAAATATCCGTGTGCGAGCTTTATGGAAAACTTCGTGCGAACAAAGGCTACTCTCGCCATCCCGGCTCTTTGTATCGTGTTTATCGCCGCCTGGGGTATTCCAGCTATGCCCCTTCTACAAAAAAGAAGCGCAAACCACAACCTTATGACACACCGGTTCAATTAGGAATCAAGTGGCAGATGGATGTAAAATACGTCCCGGCAGCATGCTATGTTGGTGCTGTTCCTCAAAAATTCTATCAATACACGGTCATTGATGAAGCATCTCGAGAACAATTCATTTATCCGTATTTGGAGCAGAGCAGCTACTCTACGATAGATTTCCTAAAAAGGGCCATTCTTTACTTTGGTTACAAACCGAAGATACTTCAAACGGACAATGGCGGAGAGTTTACTCACCAAAAGAAAACGAATCGCACCCACCCACTCGATATCATGTGTAGTGAGATTGGTATCGAACACAAACGCATCCGTCCCAGAACGCCGCGCCACAATGGTAAAGTAGAAAGAAGCCATCGCAACGATCAGGAACGATTTTACAACCATATGTCCTTTTATGACTACACCGATTTAATGGTACAAATGAAACGATATCTAAGTCGCTCCAACAACATACCCATGCAGGTACTAGGATGGAAATCTCCTTTGCAAAAGCATCTCGAACTCGAGACGCTATAATTCTTATTCCGCTTGTTCAATAAATCTCTGCAAGGCCTCGTCCTGTCAAGGTCTTGCCCTGATAAGGGTGCTTCGCAACCTTGACAGGACAAAACCTTGCAGATAAAAGGTAGTCAAGCGGAATAAGAATGAGGTGTAACAGTACCTGTTCACCGATCAAAATTCATAATAGCATACCAACCTTTTTATTTTTGAAAAGTTGGTGTCACATCATTGACTAATGTACAAATTCTCGAAAGATTCTTTGCAGTTTACTAGAAATCTCTCCAACCATTGAAATGCATAACTGCTCATTATATAATTTTGTTAACAAAAATAATGTAATCAAATGGGGCCGAGGTATGATTGAGATAAGAAAAGAGACAGAAGCAGATTATTTAGAAGCGGAAGCAGTTGCAAGAAGAGCATTCTATAACCGGCATCGTCCGGGTTGCAATGAGCATCTTCTAGTACATAAGCTAAGAACGCATAAGGATTATCTGCCGGAGCTGAGCCGTATTGCAGTTGAGGATGGTCATGTTGTCGGTTTGATCATGTATGCCAAGTCATGGATCATCTGCGAAGATAAAACCGTTGAGATCGTCACGTTCGGGCCACTTTGTGCCGATCACAAAGCAAAGAATACAGGAATTGGAAAAATGCTTCTTGAGGAGACAATTCCTCTTGTAAAGGCTGCCGGGTATCCGGGTATTGTTCTGTTCGGTGAGCCCTATTACTATCCGAAGAGAGGCTTTCGGCTCGGGGCAGACTATGGACTTACAGATATGGAGGGAAACGCCTGGGATTCCTTCCTTGCAATGGAATTAATTCCCGGGGCACTGAAGCTTCCGGGCGGCAAATTCAAGGAATCTGATATATATGAAGACCTTCCGGATGATGAACTACGTGCGTTTGACGCAAAGTTTGAATACCTCCCTCTTGCTATTCATCCCTGTCAATGGACATATGAGAATGCCTCTGAAAAGGACAATGGCTATCACGTTGAGCTTGCCGAGATTCATCCGAGAATCTACGAAAAGTTGTACGCCGATTACCTGACGGAGCTTCTTGCAATGGAAAACAAAACGCTTGATTCTGATTATATGCAAGCAATCACTTCCATGAGAAGCGACGTTTCCATGACCTCTTATGTTCTCTTTGTAGAAAAGGAGCCGGCAGGAATCTTAGTCACCTCTGCTCCAAACGAGGAAGTAAACGCTTATGGTTGCAGCAGTTATATAGAAGATCTTTATGTCGTTCCCAAATACCGGGGTCGGGGGATTGCAAGTGATGTCTTTACACGTTTTATCAGGCAGCAGAAAAAGCCCACGAATCTCTGTGTAATGAAAAAGAATGCGCCAGCTCTCAAGTTTTGGGAAGATGTCATAAATAGAAATAACTTC
>JAUNCV010000027.1 GCA_030526445.1 Bacteroidales bacterium
CTGCATCAGTTTGGCAATACGCGAGATTTCGACCATTGACTCTGGTTTCAGGTCGGCCTTGCCATGCTCGAAAGTGATGGCATAGGTGATAATCTTGCCGGTGCTTGAGAGGCGATCATAGAGAGGCACAGCGCCCTTGCAGAGACGGATGTTGGTGAGATAATTACCTCGATGATCTTCCCAATGAGAGCGCGCAATAGAAAAACGACTTGGAGCCTTGATATTAGGCAAGTTAGCCACACGTGTGCCATTGATGTAAACCTTCAAAGCACGCTTGTTGAAAGAAAGGGAAAGGTGGTTCCAACTGCGGACATTGATGTTAGAAATATCGCTGTTCGTAGTAATACGGTCTCCAGAAGGCTTTTCGATGTAACATCTTATCTGGCCTGTTTGACCTTCCTCTTCATTAGGAGTAATTTCGATAGTGCCAATATCATCGCTTCCGACATAGAATCTTATTTCATAATAACTACGCAAAAGAGCCGCTGTGCCGATTTCGCTGCCATCGCCCGCAAAGAAGTCAAACTCGAGAGTAAACATTTCGGGCAAATAGCTCTTCTGGTTATCCATCAATGGCTCAACATTGGTGCTTACTTCGGTGAGGAAAATAGCAGGTTTACCATCGAAGTTTGCCACTTCGGCCGAACCCTCCAGCAAATCCCACTTGCTGGGGAACTCGCCCATCTGCTCGGTGGTCAAGTCATCGTCGAAGAAAATCTCATCGCCAGGGACGAAGTCACTCTTGGCATACGAGGCGCTGATTTGCTTCTTAGCTGGAGCAGCTGGGGCAGCCTCATCAGCAGAAGTACCTCCAGCTGGACGCTTCGCGCCACAGTCTTCGCAGAATTTACCAGTGTTGCCCGTCTTGCCACACTCTTCGCAAACCCAGGCAATACCAATCTTGGCCGAAGATTCAGCTTCTTCAACCTGATTATCTGATGTTGATTTATCTTTTTTCTTACCTAAATTGAATAGGCCATCGACCTGCTCATCCACTTTCTCGTCCACTTTGTTTTCCACACGATTTTTCACAGAAGTCTTGGCACGATCAACGGCACGTTCGCCCAACGACTTTAACCAACTCTGAGCCGAAACTTCGGTGCCTGCAGCCATCAGTAAGAGACCGACAGCAGCCAATAAATAACGCTTTTTCATAATTATTAATTTTGTAAGGTTTAACTTTCTGTTATCGAATAAGGTTGTATGGGTTCGAAATACTGTTTTAAATAGTATGTTTACCTGCTGCAAAGATAGAAAGAAATCATTACATCTGCCAAACAATTGGAACAAATATCGAAAAATAGAGGGTATTTTTGTTGTTTTATACGTTTTTTAAGACATTATGATAAAATATTCAGATTTTATGCCCTATCTTTGCAGCAGATATACCTTATTCAATATTAACAACATAACGGTTATAAAGATGAAAAAACTAACACTTCTCTTTACCTCTGCGCTCCTTATGGGCGCATGTAGCCAACAAACACCCGAAGCAGCACCACAGGACCCTGCTTCGACCATTGTGAACGCTGACAGCACCGTGACTTTTACCTATCGCAACGACCATGCGAAGAAAGTGCAGGTCGATGTGCAGTTTGCCGGCCGTCATGACATGGAGCGCGACTCGATTACCGGCCTCTGGACCTGCACCCTCGGACCTGCCGAGCCAGACATGTATCCCTACTGCTTTGTTGTAGATGGCGTGAGCATTATGGACCCAAAGTGTAACGAATGGTTCCCCAACGAAGGTTTTAAGAATTCACTTCTCGACATTCCCGGCACCAACGGACCACTGGTGCACGCCGTGCAGAGAGTGCCTCACGGAAATGTGGATTATGTGACCTACTGGAGCGAAGCCATTGGCGCCTATAACCAGGCATTGGTCTATACGCCTGCCTCCTACGCTTCGGGCAATAAAGATTACCCCGTATTCTACCTGATTTCGGGAACCACCGACACCGAAGAGGTTTATTATAAAGTGGGCCGAATGAACGTGATAGCCGATAACCTCATTGCCGAGGGCAAGGCCGAAGAGATGATTATTGTGCTGCCATATGGCAACCCAGCCAAACTGATTAACCAGCCCATGAGTCTGGGCGAGTGGGGCGACCTCTTTGGCAAAGATCTTCACGGAAGCCTGATGCCCTATGTTGAGAGTCACTATCGCACCATCAACGATGCCGACCATCGCGCCATTGGCGGTTTCAGCCGAGGCGGAAATCAGGCACTCAGCAATGGCTTGATGCACCTTGACAAGTTCTCTTATCTTTGCTCTTACAGTTCGTTCACATCGACCGAACTACCTAAGGTTTATGACAATGCGAAGAAAACTAACGAGAAAATCAATCTTTTCTGGCTGGGCATTGGCGTTGACGACTTCCTCTATAAAACCTCGCACGACTACTTAGAGTTTCTTGACAAAAAGGGAATACGCCACTGTATGGAGTTTACCGAGGGTAAATTTGGCCACACCTGGATGAATGCAAAATACTTCCTGAGCCACACATTGCAGCTGCTCTTCAACAAAGAGGCTTCGGCCCAAGCCATGAAAAACGGTATTGAGCCCATGCCTGCACTCAAGGGCGACGAGAAACCATTTACGCCAGGCGTTATGGCCCGTCTCTTCCCAAGAGCTATTGTTTCGCCCGAATATGGTGAGCAAGGAACTGTGACCCTGCGATTTAAGGCGCCAGAAGCAAAAGAGGTGAAAGTGGCAGGTGAAATGCTTAGTGCACCTCAGGCTATGGAGTGCGACAGTGATGGTGTATGGAGCATAACACTCAGCGGCATTGAGCCCGATGTATATTGCTACAACTTTATTGTAGATAGCACCGAGGTGATGGACCCTGTGAATATGTATCTTGCCCCCGACAACGGTTTCAAGCGTAGTATCCTTGAGATGCCGGGCGCTCCCTATAGTGTAAACAATGCCCAGGTAAAATATTCGCCTGTAACCATCAAGACCGACTGCAAAGAGGGCGCTCGCTATGCTGTGTGCGGCTATGGAGAAAAGAAACTCTATCTGATAGCAGGTGGCAATGACACCTTTGAGAGCTGGATCAAGATAGGCCATGCCAACCAGATTCTTGACCAGTTGGTGGCTGCCGGTGAATGCCAGCCTTGCCAGCTCATCATGACCGATGATGCCTCGAGAGAAGAGGTTTGCACCTCATCGTGCAATAAGAGTTGTGGGAAACAGCAAAAAGTTGACAACCAACTTAACAGCAGCGACTTTGCCACCTGGAAAGACTGCAGAAAGGCATTGGTTGAGAAACTGAAGACTTTGTAAGAAATAGATTCCGGATGAACAAATCTCCGGAACACGCAAAAGAAAACGGCCCCGATTCGCATCGGTGCCGTTTTATTGTTTTTAATACCAAATCTTACCAAACTCAATTTCGTAGTTGTTTTAGAATAAAAATTCTATACCCTAACTACTTAGCATAGTGAATGTGTGCTTTATGGAATTCTTTCTTGTGTGTATATATATGTTGTCGAGAGAAAAATCAATAGTTAAGACACTCAGGCAAAGCGATGAGCACAGGGCATTCGCTCTTGCTGTAAGTGGTCTTCATAGCGTGAGCCGTGAAAGCATGTGACTCAGCGCTATAGGCGGCATAACTGAGCGTGTTCTCAGCCTTGCCATAAGTGGCACGGTAAACCATGAGTGGAGTCCAGGTATTGGTCTCCTTGTTGAGACGATACATGGTCTTGGTGCTTACACGACCGTTGTGATCAATTACGTACTCAAACTTATTAACATCAGTACCATTGATGTGGAGCAAGGTTCGAATCTCCTCAGCATCGTTGAGACGAGTCATCTCGGTCTCGTAAGCGTCAGATACTGGCTTGGTCTCTGCTGCCATTGCCTTGCTACCCATTGTCATTGTCATTGCGGCTACGAGAGCCATCATCATAAACTTCTTCATAATCGTAGTGTAATTAGTGATTGATTGATTTTTGTATTGTTGTATTTACCAAATCTGAAACCATTGCTGTTTCATTTTTGATGGTGCAAAGATAGGGGCTTTTCTGCCAGCACCGTACACCGCAGCAAGGTTGTCAGTGTAATAACGATATTAACCAAAAACTTGTGACAAGTTGTCGACAAAAAAACTCAGGCCTTGGAGACCTGAGTTATACCTTTTAAAAAAGACTGAGCGCTTCACAGCGCCCAGCCTTGAAAATACAATCTTTACTTCTATTTAATATCCAGGGTTTTGGTAGTTTTTCTTCTGTTCCGGATCAGTCATCGCGTCAATCTGGGATTGTGGAACAGGTCGCAACAAATGAAATGATTGAATATTTGGTGCACCCTGGTAATTATGAGCTTTTACTCGTTCGATAAGCTTACCTGTACGTGCTAAGTCAATCCAACGCCAGCACTCGCCAGCCATCTCGCGTGAACGCTCGTCAAGAATGTAATCGAGAGTCACATCGCTGGCAGTGATGTCCATTACCTTAGGATCGATGCCATCGGCAGCGGCACGTTCGCGTACAACATTAATATAAGCAGCAGCAGCCTCCTTATCGCCAGTACCCAAAGCGGCTTCAGCAGCAATGAGGTAGGTTTCGGCCAATCGAGCCAAAGTGATAGGACGGGCAGAGTGCCAAGAGTTCTTGATCTGGTTGGTAGAGTGATCGACATACTTCTCGAGACTTGGATAGAGATACCACACATTGCTCTCTTTGTGGCGACCTGGCGAGTCGGTGCCATTGGCATCGGCTGCATTGCCGGTATAGAGATCATTGAAGTTGTAGCAAGCGTATGGCTTGAAGATGCACTTACCATCATTACCACCTACATAGTCGCCAGCCTCAGCCACAGTCGAGTTGGTCATATCAATCTTGATGGCCAATTCGCCGGTCTTAATGGTGCGGCCCTTCTCATCGGTAACCAAGGTCTGGATACCATTGGTGAAGCTCACCTGAGAAACTGGTGTAGTGTACTGATAGATACCATTTTCGTTGGTGCCAGCCTCAGCCACCCACTCAGTGCGGAATGCTTCGTTGAAGCGGCGGTCGTTCACCTTGTCGGCATAAGCCACCTGACAGAGCCAATAGGTAGGGAAGAGCATACGCCATGGACGGCCATAATACTTATCGCGAGAGCAGATCTGCACACCATTGATGCGTACATTTTCGTAACCAGCCACTGGGAAGTAGCACATAAAGTTAGTTGCTGCAGTGGCATAGTTGTCGGGACGTGGGAACTGGTCAGCCTCAGAATATTCACTATCGAAACCATCGCGCTCAATATAGAAGATGTTCTCCTTATTGCGCTCGTTACCCTGCACGAAGTTGTCACCATACACATCGAGCAAACCGGCGCCATAGGCAGCCTGATTGTCGATGAGTTGCTTGGCAGCCTTCAACGATGCAGCATAATGCGAAGCGGCATTGCCCTGTTCCTGTCCACTTGAAATAAGCGAAGCGTAGCTAACCTCGGCCTTGGCCAAAAGGTGAAGTGCGGCTGCCTTGGCTACACGACCGGTTTCACGAGGGCGGTCGGGCAGATTCTGAGCAGCATACTCAAAGTCGGCAATCACGGCCTCAAGCACCTCGGTGCGAGGATCGCGTACAGAGCTGGTCGAAGGGTTGGTGTTGTATTTCAACTTGCCCGAACCCAAATCGAGAGGAGCAGCACCATGGTTCATGGTGATAAGATAGTAGTTGAAACCGCGAAGCAAACGAGCCTCGGCAATGAAGTTTGTACGCTCCTCTTCGCTTATTGCAGAGCTCTTTTCGGCATATTCAATGACAGCGCTGCAGACATTGGCGTTGCGGAAACCGAAGTCCCAGGCATAGCCTGCATAGTTGTTCGAAGCATTGTGATCAACACTATAGAGGTCGAGAGCATTCTGGCCACCCAAGGTCGAGTTGGTGTTGAACTCGTCGGTGCCTGCATTCTGGCCGATTGATGGTCCATAGGCACCTACCAGCAGACGAAGGCCCTCGTAGCTGGCAGTAAGCGCAGAGTTCAAACCTTTCTTAGTTTCGTAGAAAGTAGCAGTCATTTCTGACTCAGGAGTCTCTTCAAGCAAATCTGCACAACTGGCGCAAAGACTCAGGGCCATTGCAGAAGCTGCCAAGCAAGAGATATATTTCATATTTTTCATTTTTCAGATTGTTTAATGATTAAAATTTCACGCTCAAGCCAACCATCCACTGACGCTGTGCAGGAGTATCGAGACCCACAATCAGCTTGTTGGTTGAATAACTGTTCACGCCATTCTGCTCGCTGTAATAGCTGGTAGCTTCGGGCGAAATGCCCTTGGTCTTATGCATATAAGGCGAGAAGAGATAAGCCACATTGTTGCACGAAGCATAGATACGCAGATAGCTGAGATGAAGTGGACTGATGAGCTTCTCTGGGAAAGTGTAGCCGAGGGTGATGTTCTGAATCTTGAAGTAGGTTGCAGAATAGTAACCAGTAGTTGTCTTAAAGTTGTCGTTCGACTCATTCGAGTCAACACGTGGGAAATCGTTGGTTGGGTTATCCTCACGCCAATAGTTTACCCAAATGTTGTTACGACGACCATTCAACTGATTGATATAAAGTTGTTTCTGATAAATTGTAGAAATCAAAGTACCACCAACCTGACCATAGGTTACAATATCAAGATCGAAGTTTTTGTAGTTGAAATGGTTGGTCCAACCATACTCAAAATCAGGCTCCATACTGCCAACAAAGGTCTTATCTTCGGCATCAATCTTGCCGTCGTTATTCTGATCCTTGATCTTGATATCGCCAGGAACACGACCATACTTAGCAGCCTCGGTCTCCTCGCCCTTCTGCCAGATGCCCAACTTCTCGTAGTCGTAGATTACATCGATAGGCTGACCTACGAACCAGCCGTTAGCCTCGTTGCGCTCTACACCATCCTGAAGCTTGGTGAGTTCGTTGCGGTTTATGCCAAGGTTCATATCCATGCTCCATGCAAAACCATCTTTCTGCTGAGGAACAATGTTCTCGGTATGCAAGGTTGCCTCGAAGCCCACATTCTTGGTCTCACCAATGTTGGTAAGAATAGTGCTCCAAGAACCAGAAGAAACTGGGAGCGCCTGGTTTACAAGCAGATCGGTTGTTTTCTGAGCATAACCATCGAGGGTACCGGAGATTCGACCATTGAGAACGGAGAAGTCGATGCCATAGTTCCAAGATGAGGTGTACTCCCAACCTACATTCTCATTGGCCAAAGAGCTTGGGTAGTAACCAATATAGTTGCCACCGCTGCCAAAGTTATACTTTACAGGATTGAGCTTAGCCAAGGTGCTGTAGGGAGCAACTGACTGGTTAGAGGTCTGACCGTAACCAACGCGCAACTTCAGGTTGTCAAGCCAGTTGATATCCTGCATAAAGGCTTCATTCTTGATATTCCATGCCAAAGAAACAGCAGGATATGAATGCCACTTATGACCCTCAGAAAGCACAGAAGAACCATCGGCACGCCAGGTTACTGTAGCCAAATAGCGACCATCGTAGGCATAGTTGGCACGAAGCATCCAAGAGAGCAAACCACGCTTATAGCGGTTTGGAGAACCTGCAGATACACCTGCCGAGTTACCCATATTATACCACTTCTGATAATCAGCCACCATATCGCTTGCATTATACTGACTCATGGTGTAAGTGGTCTCTTCGGCCGAGAACATAGCAGTAGCACCAATGGTGTGCTTACCGAAACTCTTGTCGAAGTAAATCAGGTTCTCGACATCGTAGCTGAAGGTGTTGACATTCTGCTCCTTGGCAGAAGAAACACCACCACTCTTTTGTGCAGACTCAGAAGCAAAGAAATTGCCATACTGATCCTGACTGTAGTTGAAACCTGCATTGACACGATAGCGAAGCCAGTCAACACCAAGCTTGGTCTCAAAATAGGCAGTGCTATAGTTGGTGAAACGACGACGCTCTTCGCTCCAAAGACTCTTGTCCTTGAAAAGAAGTGGGCTATAAGCCGACTCGATGCCCGAGTTGCCCCAAGGCTGCGCATTGATTGAGCCATCAGGATTATAGGCAGGAAGAAGTGGAGAAGCCAAGATGGCTGCACCAAGCACATTTGAGGTCTCACCATTGGTGATTGAATAACCGAAACGGGTGCTGAAACCCATTTTGCCCCAAGTGCCAATCTTGAAATCAGAATTCAAACGACCGCTGATACGGCTGAAATCCTGACCAGGCACAATGGCTTCGGTCTTATAGTAGTTAATACCACCCGATGCACTTGCGGCATCGTTACCGCCAGCAATGCTGATATCGTGGCTCTGAGTTACAGAGGTGCGATAGAGCTCATCCTGCCAGTTGGTGTTAGTGTTGCCACTCTGATCTTCCTGCTCGGCAAAGCCCCAAGCAGTATTGCCTGGCTGTGCCTTATACTGGAGATATTCCTTGGCATTGAACACCTTATAAGTCTTCATAGCGTTACCTACGCCCACATAACCATTATAAGTTACCTTGGCCTTCTGTGCGCCCTTGCTCTTGTTGGTCGAAATAAGGATGACACCATTGGCACCACGAGAACCATAAATAGCAGTTGCAGAGGCATCCTTCAAGATGTCCATAGACTTGATATCGTCTGGAGCAATATCAGAAAGAGTACCACTGAAAGGAATACCATCGAGCACAATGAGAGGATCATTGGATGCGGTAAGCGAGCGAGTACCACGAATGCGGATCTGGCTCTCCTGACCTGGGTGGGTTGAGGTCTGCTTAATCTGTACACCTGCAACTCGGCCCTGAAGGGCAGCGGCAGCATTGGCAGCAGGCACCTCTTTGAGTGTTGCCTCTTTAACCGATGCAATAGAGCCGGTTACGTCGCTTTTCTTAGCAGTACCATAGCCCACGACAACTACTTCGTCGAGCATTTCTTTATCCTCTTCGAGGGTAACCGAAAGATTAGATTTAGCCTCAATCACTTTCTTGCGGTAGCCAATGAAAGAAATTTCGAGCATGGAACCCTGAGGCACCTTGAGGGTGAAATTGCCATCAATATCAGAGATTGTACCATTGGTAGTTCCCTGCTGAATGATGTTCACACCGGGCATTCCGTCGCCGAGAATGTCAGAAACCGTACCCTTGACATTGATGTCTTGGGCAAATGCTAAAAGTGGCATCATGACCAGCATGAGCACAAACGCAAGAGCCTTTTGGCTCCATTGCCTTTTCATACTTTGTGTTGACATAGTTTGTTTTGTTAAAGATGTATTATGTTGGTTATTTTATAAGTATTTCCTGAACAAATGGTTGTTCAAAGCCTTCGACATAGAAAAGGACTTTGCCAACACCTGTCTGGTTGGTTGATTGTACACGAACAAGACCCTCTCCGAAATAGGAGGTCAACTCTGTGGTTCGCCAAGACTCCATGCGACGCATATCGCCCGATTCAACACCCAGAATACGGAGCGGGCCTTCGACTTCGACCCTGAACTTACGAGGTTGCATCTGCTGCAGACGACCCTCAGCATCGAGCAATCGCATACGAATATGGCTGATGGTATTGGGTCGCTGTGGCTGTGGTGTAAAGTCTGTTCTTGGTCGCTGCAACTGCAGGATATCAGCTGCAAGTTCCACCTGAGCAACAGGTCCGTGATTGATGAGCGAATCGCGCATCACCTCCTTGCCATCCTTATAGCCTACAGCCAAGACTTTGCCCTGACGAGCAGGGAGTTGCAAAGTGATGCAATGGTCGGGATAATCAGCCGTAACACGAGGCTTGAGCGGCAACTGAGGATTGCTCCACATAGGGAAGAAGAACTGTACAGAGTCGCAAGTGGTGTAGCAGCGAATCTCTACGCATCGCGAATCAGTGTAAGGCAAATCCCAGGTATCGGCCATAGGTGGATACTGCCAATGGTCGGTGCCGGTTGGCTGATCAAAGCAGTTGTCGCGCACCACCAGTTTTAGATATTCCTGCTCTGGCTGCCATGCAGGATGATAGAAGGCTGCCTGCGGACGCTCTTTGAGGGTCATATCGAACGGACAAGAGCACCAACCCTTGGCTGGCCATGGCGAAGACTCGCCCAGATAATCGACACCCGCCCAAACGAATGAGCCGGCAATAAAGTCATTGTCCTTGACAAAGTTCCAGGGATTGTATTCCACAAAATCGCGGACAAGGTTTTCGCGAAGACCCGAGTAATAAACGAATGCTTCGGACACAAACATCTTGCGCTGTGGGAAGCGCTTGTGATCAGCCAGCATGCGTGGCTCCAGATAGTTGTAGCCTACGAGATCGGCCACATCGGCAATGGCATTCTCGAAGCCCTGCTGGCAAGCGAGCATTGTAGGACGGGAATCGTCGATGCTCTTCACCACAGCATTAAGCATCTTGGCGCGCTCAACACCCTCGTTGGTCTTAAGCCAAGCTTCGCTCACTTCGTTGCCAATGCTCCATACGATAACTGAAGGATGGTTGCGGTCTCGCTCAACCATATCGGTAATATCGCGTATGGCATTATCATCGAAGAAAGGCTCGTAATAGCCTGATTTCCACTTGTCGAATGCCTCATCGAGCACCAAAAGGCCCAAAGTGTCGCAAATAGTGAGGAATTCGGACGATGGGGGGTTGTGCGAGGAACGAATAGCATTGCAGCCAATCTCTTTCAAAGCCTTAAGTCGTCGCAAATAAACCTCCTCAGAAACGGCAACACCCAGGCTACCGACATCTTGATGAAGACACATGCCACGAAGTTTGAGAGGCTTTTCGTTAAGGAAGAAACCACTATCGGCATCGAAACGAACAGAGCGGAAGCCGAATGAGGTCTCTACTTCGTCGGTAAGACGGCCCTTTTCGTTGCGAATCTGTGTACGCACCTTATACATATAAGGATCATCGACCGACCAAAGATGTGGCTGCTTCACCATGAGGTTGTTGCCCTTGCCCTGTGCCACTTTTTTGCCTTGAGCATCATATATGGCGTGCTGCATTGAGAAAGATTCTCCATGGGCAGTTTCGGCATTGATGATGACCGAACCATCGGTCTTGGCCAAAACAGAGAGACCGTTTTCACGAATATGTGTTCGATGAGTAGCTTGTATCCAGACATGACGATAGATGCCGGAGCCTGTGTACCAGCGTGACTGCTCTTCTCGATCGACATGAACTACCAGCAGGTTCTCGCCTTTTTTGTTCAGATAGGGAGTCATATCGAACGAGAAACCTGTGTAGCCATACATATGGTGGCCGAGACGATGACCATTGAGCCAAACGGTGGAACGATGATAAACGCCATCGAAAATAATCTGGTACTCCTCTTTGGCCGACAGGTTAGAGGGAAGTGAAAAGCGTTTCATGTATATGCCCTGTCCACCGGCAAGGTAACCGGCCGAGCCACCCTGAGCAGCCTCGAAAGGCAGGTAGGAACTCCAGTCGTGAGGAATGTTGACCGACTGGAAACTGTGAAGGAAGGGAAGATCTTTCTTGTCGAGAGAAAGAGGTGTTTCGGCAGAAGATGCCTGTGCCTGTTCTGGTTCAGTGTCGTCTGTAACTTTGTTGGTTTTTGAAGAAGCACTCGAGCCCTCAACGGAACTGTCTTCAATGTTCAAAGACTTGAGTGTCTCGATGGCCTTTGCTTTGTCAAAACATAAGAAAAATTGCCAACCCTCGTCGAAAGAAAGACGCTGGCGTGCAGAACCTGCCCAAGACTGGACAGGACTAATCATGAGCATTAAAATAAGTAATAGAATGTTTCGCATAAGATACAAAAATTTCGTGTTATTTTGAGCGGTGCAAAAGTACACAAAAGCTCAAAATAACACGAAAAATAGTATCTCAGAAACTTGCACTATTGTCTCAAGTTTCTTATCTACACTGTATATCAATCAGTTACATTTTCCAGCAAGATTATCTCTCCACTGCTTTGGCGCAATGCCATATACCTCTTTGAAGGCTTTGTTAAAATATTGGGCATCCTTAAAACCTACCTTCAACGCTATTTCAGAGATACGAACATCTGGGTTTTGAAGTAATTGCTCGGCCTGTTTCAGGCGCACATTTCTGATAAAATTCGAAACAGACTGATTGGTCATTTCCTTCATCTTACGATACAGCTGTGCACGGCTGATTCCTACCTGATCGCAAAGCATATCAGCATTCAATTCGGGGTTGGAGAGTTCCTTGTTTACCACCTGCATGATGCGCTCCATAACACGGTTGTCATAGCTTTCGACCTCAATCTTTTCAAGATGCTTTTCCTGTAACTGATGACCTTGATAAAGATTCTTCAATTGTGTACGAAGCACAATCAAGTTGTGAAGTGTCTGCTTGAGAATACTAATATTAAAAGGTTTCGTAACGTAGGCATCGGCACCAATACCTAAACCCTGAAGAATGGATTTCTCATCGGCTCGTGCCGTTAGCAACGCCACAGGAATATGAGAAAGATGGATATTTTTCTTAAGTTGTTTGCACAAGGTTATGCCATCCATTTCGGGCATTGTTACATCACTAACAATAGCATTAGGCTGTTTCTCGAAAACGAGTTTTAACGCCTCCTTGCCATTGTTGGCGACACGAACCTTAAACTCGGTAGAAAGTTGCTCGATCAGATAATTTCGCATCTCGACATCATCTTCCACAATAAGGATTTCGTGAGCATGATAGGTGCGAGATTCTTCCGAAAGATCGTTTGTTTCTTCATTCGACTGTTCTACCTCAGACTCTATTGGTGCAAGAGGCGCCACTTTTGTCACCCTATCGGCCAATGATTGCATACGATAGGCGTTGCGAAGCATGAGTTCATACTGCTTTTTCCGGTCTGGATCTGTCTCCTGGGCTATCATCTCGTTGAGTGGACTGACGATAAGGGAAAGAGGAGTACGGATCTTGTGCGATACAAGACTCATCAGCCTCATCTTGGTTTGGCTATGCCACCAGTTGAAGAATAGGAGAACGAGCCCTACAAAGGCCACAATGTAGCATATCACGGCCCAAGGTGTGAGCCACCATGGGTGGCGTATTTCGATCACGAAGGTTTTCTCTTCGGAGTGCGATCGGCCCATATTGGCTGCGTATGTGAATCTGTGTCGGCCCGGATGGAGCTGTGAAAAGTTTACAAGATTTTGCCCTGCAGGTAATTCCTGCCATTCGGAATCATTTATCTTGTAACTAAAGAATACTTGTGCCGGAGGAAAGTAGTCTGTGAGGCCCAACTCGATAGAGAAGGAATTATCGTCACGGCTGAACGTGCAGAAGTCGGCTTCATATACAGCTTTCTCCAAGACTGGTTTGCCTCTTGTCTCTGTCTGAGCGGTCACAACGCTGTTATTGGCGTAAAGAGCAGTGATACGAGGAGTCTGCTTGGGGAGATAAGTCTCAAGACGATTGGGACTGAAACTTGTAATGCCGAAACTGCCACCAAACCACAGGCGGCCGTCGGTTAGTTGCAGAGAGGCTCCTTTCGAGAAATTGTTGCTGAGCAATTCCACATTCGCATCTTCCGGATGGCATTCTCCTGTAGTAGTGTTGAGACAGGCCAGACCTTCGCTCGTAGAGAACCAAAGCAAATCTTCCTTCCACGTCTGAATTGCATAGACCGCATTGGAAGGCAGGCCGTCGGTGGTTGTGTAACACGTCAGACTATCATTCTGCAGCGAAAAACCGACCAAGCCTGCCGAAGTGCCAGCCCAAAGTCTTTGGTGCGCATCCTCTACTATACTATATACAATTCGCTGATCGCATACGTGTATAGGAGGAGATTGAGGATTACGGGTATTGAAGGCATAGATACCCCCATAGGTACCAACAAGCATATAGCCGCTGGAGGTTCGAGCCAAACAATTCTGCCAGGGATTCATACCTTCAGTGTTGAGCGAAACTCGTTGCTGGGTGGCAAGATTGTAGCAGAAAAGACCATTGCCCATGGTGGCTAACCAAAGCTGCTGTTCGGCATCTTCGGCCAAAGCAAAGACTCGGGGTGTGGGATTGGTCAGGTTGAATATCTTGTTTACAGGTTCAAATGCCTTTCCTCCTGCACGAAGATAATAACAGGGAGAGTCGTATGAACCCAGCCAAAGTCCACCTTGACTATCTTCGAATAAAGCATTGATGATTGAGGGAGCTTTGAGTTCCTGCCTCGCCGTCCAGTGTTTGCCGGTGGAATCGACATGAAACAGGCCGTCGCCATCAGTACCGACCCAATAGCCGCCATTCATTATGTCGGGACACATGGAGAGAATGGCTCCGCTGCCCAATAAGGCGCCTTCGGGATTGTTTGACAACAGATTGAACAATGGCTCCTTTGAACTTGACAGGATAATTCCCTGCTGATAAAGACCCATCCAAAGGTTGTCTTCATCATCTTTGAGAAGTCTGTGAACCTTGGGGCTCGCAATATTCAGAGAGCCCAGGTGTGTACTGTCTTGATGTATGATGCCTCTGGCAGGATCCAAACAGAAAAGGCCATTGCCATCGGTTCCGATAAGAAGTTGGTCCTCATCGATATACAATACTGAGATGATAGAGGCATCACCAATCTGTCCATGTTCGATAAGAGGGATAAGTTTGTTGTGTTCAACTTTGTACAAAGCATTCTTGTCGGCAAAGTAAATACCCTTGTTGGCATCGGAAAGCATGATTCTCTGGCCGCCATCGTCATCTTTCGGCAAAGGAATCCTACTCAAACGGCTTCCCCCAGGAATAGCATATTCTTCCGCTACGCCTTCACGATACATCCAGAGATTTCCATGCTCATTTTGCTGAACATGGCCTGACTTGTGGGTAGGAAGTGACCAGTTCAGAGAGTCAAATCTAAGCTGGTTATCTGTATCATTTACACGAACCAAATAGGGTTTGGGGCTGATGGTATAAAGCATACTATCCTTGCCCAATGCCAAAAAAGAGGCGTTGACATTGGGCGGATAGTTCTCTATAGATGAGAAATTGTCTGTGGCTCGGCGGTACATTTGCACACCCGAGTAGGAATTTATAAACAGGTTACCATCTCGGTCCTCAATCAACTGCTTGACATAGTCGCTCGCAAGAGAGTTTGGGTTATGCAAGTCGTGACGATAAATAGTCATCTTCACACCGTCATACCTATTCAAGCCATCTTCGGTTGCTATCCATATCATTCCGTATCTATCTTTGTACAGATAGGTCACAAGCTGGCTGGACAGTCCTTGCCTGGTGGTAAAGACTTTATAAGTCAGTCCTTGGGCAAAAGATGATAAAAAGGTTGCTTGCAGAAAGATACAAAACAATATTTTAATAAACAATCTCATACATTGCTTTCCTGTTTAATAATGATTTAGCATGAGCCCGCTCTGAGCATGGCGCGGTTACTTGTATTCCATCCAGTCGAAGTCGGCCACCCCTTCGGGGCTGCTGCCTTGTGCAAAGAGGCCGAGCATAACGCCAGTGAAGCCACCAATCACTTCGGTCGACAGGTAGCGGAAATCCATCTTGGCCAAAGTATCATACTGTTTGCCGTCGGCCGAGCACTCGAGGTAGTAGTAGTTCTTGTCCGATGTGATGCGCAAGTAGGCCTTGGAGCCCTTGAGCTCAACCTCTTTCGCTACATGCGCCATTTCGCCTAGGCGGATGTTGGCTTTGGCTAAGAGCTTGCCGCCGCGACGTTCTACAATCACGTCGTAGTGGTTCAAAGGAGCAGCATAGGCTGTGAGTCCTGCCTGTGTGCCTTCGCCAAGGTTCGAGGCGTCGAGCAAGGTGGTACAAGAGAAGTTGGTCTCGGTCTGGCGTCGGGCCACGAAGGTGGGTGAACCAGCCGATTCGAGCGTCTCTGCTGTGGCCTTCAGGCGCAACCATCCTTTGCGTGCCGTGAGTGAATAGTTGGCC